>NZ_DAISXK010000001.1:0-97922 GCF_036825875.1 Paucihalobacter sp.
GGACATAGAATTGATGACCATATGTATGGAATGGAAAGTTTGTTTTATACCCGAGAACACGCTGATGAAATGCGTCATCTATTCGAGTCCGGAAAATACTATGAATTCCAAACTTTACGCATAAAATATAGAGACAGTATTCTAGCCTTACAAAACCTAGAGAAACTCAATGATAAAGATATTTGGTTTTGCCCTACTTATGTGACCTCAAAGGGTACATTGAGAATATTTAAGAAAGAGATGATATCCGATGCCAGAAATGAGTATGTACCTTTAGTGTTAAAATATCATGGTATGAATAATAGCATCAAAGATTCTTGGGCAGAAGACAATTTTTTAAACACATCAAGGCTGGATAGTATTCAATTCGAAATGGATAAAGCTGAGGTATTAAAGAGAGAAGAACAAATTAAGATGCTTATTAAGTCTGGTGCAAAGGTTATTGCCGGGACTGATTATATCATACCCTACATTTATCCCGGTTTTAGCCTACAGGAAGAAATGCAAACATTCGCACGATTGGGCATGACACCACTACAAGCCCTTCAAACAGCAACCATCAATCCCGCTCAGGCCATGAAGAATGACAAAGTTGGAGAAATTAAGGTTGGTAAACGGGCCAATGTATTGTTGCTCAATGCTAACCCACTTGAAGATATTAAAAATGCTCAAGATATATATGCTGTTGTTCTTCGAGGGAAGCATTTGGATCGTGCCTATTTAGATGGAATGCTTGATAAAGCAAAACAATTGGCCAAAGCCAAACACATCCACGAATGGTTTGCTCCCCGTTTTGAATCAGATGGCATAGAAGCAACCCTAAAAATATTTTTGGAAAACAAAGAAACTATTGATGAAGAATATCCTGTTCGCTGGAACATGTTACAGTCTGCCGCTCGTATGTTTTTGAGAGATGAGAAAAAAGAAGAAGCTTTCGCCTTAGTTGAATTGATGCATGACCTATACCCGGATTTTGTGTATGCTTTTGCCTTTACCGGGGATATTTTCGCAAAGGGTGGCGACAAGGAAAGAGCACGAGCCACTTATGAAAAAGCGTTGGAGATATATCCATGTTTCAATGTAGTAGAACGTTGGATCAAAGATTTGGATGAACCGGTCGCTTTTGGTCAGAAATACAACAGCAATGAACCTGAGATTTTAGGAGCAAGTATACCGTGCATGCATCATAATCATTGATAAAAAATAGTATGAAAAAAATAACACTACTCAATGTTACCGCAACTCTGCTCATCTCAATAGTTTGGTTAAGTTGCATTTTATTCGCACTCAAGATTTTTGTATATTTCGGCGGAGACATTTTATCAGGAAAGCCAGAAGATTGGAATAAAAGTTTACCGGGTTTGTATGAAGAAAATTACCCCATTTCTAACTCCGGTATTGGCTTTCATTTTTTTGCAGGTGCCATTATTTTAATTCTGGGAAGCATACAGTTAATTGAAGGAATCAGAAATAAATTTATAAATTTTCACCGCTGGGTTGGCAGGGTTTACGTGATCGCTTGCATTTTAGCGGCCATTGGTGGATTGATGTTCATTTTTTTTAAAGGCACCATTGGTGGTACGGTTATGAACATTGGTTTTACCGGCTATGGTTTGGCCATGTTGTTATGTGCCATACTTACCATAAAATTTGCCAGAGCCGGCCAAATAGAAAAACACAGGGCCTGGGCTATTAGGTTGTATGCCCTGGCCATTGCATCTTGGTTATACAGGCAAGAATACAACTTGGTTTTTCTGTTGGGTTTAGATTGGCCGCAACAAGACTTTAGAGGCGTTTTTGATTATATCATGACTTTCTTTTTTTACATTCCAAACTTATTCGTCGCCGAATTTTTTATCCGTGCTACCTATAAAAAATTTCCTAAATGGGCATTATACTCAGGCGTTGTTCTTTTAATGGGAGTTACCGTATTGCTTGGAGTATTAACTTACTTTGGTAATGTGAGATTTTTAACCTATTTATTTGGTATGGCTTAATTTAAATATCAAATATTATGAAAACATCGAAACCAGTAGTTTGGATTACCGGGGCTTCCTCCGGAATTGGTAAGGAAATGTCGCTACAATATGCTTCAAAAGGTTATGCAGTGGTAGTAAGCGCACGTCGCTCAGACTTATAAGACGCATTGGCTTCAAAAATTAAATATGATGGTAGAGAGGCTTACGCCATTGTGTGTGATGTAACAATTGAAGAATCTATTAAAAAAGCAGTCATAAAAATTTTATCACATTATGGACGAATTGATATAACCATTGCCAATGCGGGTTGTGCCGTCACCAATTTTTTAGAGCATTCGTCGCAGCAGGAATGGGAACGCCAGTTTAATATTAACGTGGTAGGCTTGGCTATGACAGCCAAATACGCCATCCCCGAATTAAAAAAGTTTAGTGGGCGCTTGGTTTTAATTGGTAGCGTTTCGGCCTTTGTGCCAAATCCTTTTGTTTCGGCCTATGGTGCCAGTAAAGCCGCTGTACATAATATTGGTGAATCACTTCAAGTAGAACTCAGAGGTACGGGAGTAAGTTGCACAACTATTCATCCTGGCTTTGTTGACAGCAATATTACAAGAGTAGATAATTCAGGGCATTTTAACCCTGAAGCGCCAGACCCGCGTCCCGCTAATCTTATGTGGCCTACTGATAAAGCTGTAGTAGATATGATAAAGGCCATTGAAAAACGCAAGAAAGTGGCTGTTATAACCGGTCATGGTAAAGTATTCGTGTTGTTAGGAAGGTATTTCCCGGGCATAGCACGGGCTATGATGGCTAAATAGATCAAAGAAATAATGAAAGCGCAAGAAACAGGTAATACCTAAATTTATTGCCACGTCATTCGAAAAGCCTTTCTATTAAATAGGTATTCACCTCATGTTTCCCTTCAAAAGGAACTATTTCCAGCCGTTTTCCAAACAAATTTCGAGCCTTTTGTCGTTCAGTTTTAATTCTAGTGTCATCTAAATATTCGTCGTTAGTGCCATAAATTAATGTTACTTTGCCTTCAAAATAACTAAAATCGTCTGTTGTTAATTCATTAGGTATACCACCGGAGTGAATTACTAAATTTTCGGGTTTTATTTTGCGTTTTGCCATGTACCTCATTGCAACGCTTACACCTTGTGAGTACCCTAAAACAATTAGTTTTTTATCCCTTGCAATTCCTTCTGCCTCAAAAATAGCATCAAAATAACGCATGATGTTCTCGGTTTCTAGAACTGTGTTTTCTTTTGTTAGCCAACTCGCACCAATGTGTTTGAATTTCGAACCTAAATAATATTTACTTTGGGCTTGCGGAGCTATGATATAATTTTTTACAGCGTCCAATCCTTTAAAATACTTCAAAAAATACCTGCTTAAATAACCCATGCCATGACAAACAAACCAAATGTTTTCAGTTTGAGATGTTAAATGGTTTAAAGTTGAATAGGTATTGCTGGTTTTGTACGTTAATTCTTTCTCAATGTGGGTCATATTAAATACTTGGTTTTGTATTTTAGCAACAAAGTTTAAAATTACAGTTTTATATGCAATTATCGAGAGAAGACGTTTTATTTGAAGCCAACAGGGTATGTAAAAACACCTTAATGGAAACCTTACAAATTGAATTTGTTGATTTTGGCGATGACTTTGTAACCGCAAAAATGCCGGTAACCAGTCGGGTTCATCAACCCGATGGTGTTTTGCACGGTGGCGCTACGGTTGCGTTAGCTGAAAGTGTAGGAAGTTTTGCGGCGCATATTTTTTTGAATTTAGACGAGGTTTTTGTGCGTGGTATCGAGATTACGGCCAACCATCTAAAAAGTACTCGCGAAGGAAATGTGTATGCAAAAGCGACATTTATTCACCGTGGTCGAACTACTCAATTACTCCAAATACGTATTACGGACGATAACGGAAGTTTAATTTCGCTTTGTAAACTCACTACCATTTCTTTACCCAAAAAATAGGTGAATTCATTCCTTCAAAATATCCAGCAGCATTTTAATAATCAATTGCCATTTGTGGTCTATCGTGCACCACATTCCCAAAGAATAAATGCCGTATTACAGAAAAATACGGATTTGCATGTAGCAAACGATTATACCGAAAAGGGTTTTGTATTTGCACCGTTTCAGGAAGCTATCAATACGCCAACAGTATTGTTTCCTATTTCTGAATGTGAGATTAAATCAGCAGAATACACCAATTTAGATACTTTTTTAAAATCATCGGAAACAGAAGAAATATCTATAGCTCCAATTGATTATAAAGTTTTAATTGAAAACGCCATTTCCAAAATCCATCAGAATGATTTTAATAAAGTAGTGCTGTCAAGAAAAATGTCGTCACCATTATCAAATACACAACCACTTGAAATATTTGAGCGCATGCTTCAGAAATATCCTTCAGCGTTTGTGTACTGCTGGTTCCATCCTAAAATTGGATTATGGCTTGGTGCAACTCCGGAAATTTTAATGACGATACAAGGAAATACGCTCCGTACCGTAGCACTGGCAGGCACTCAGAATTTTAACGGTACTGTAGAAGTTAGTTGGGGCGACAAAGAGTTAACAGAACAGCAAATTGTTACCGACTATATTGTATCACAATTAAATGCTTTTAAACTTGAATCTTCAAAAATTTCAGTTTCCAAGGCGAAAACCATAAAAGCAGGTAATTTGTTGCATCTTCAAACGGAAATTATCAGTACTGTTAATCAGAGTCAGTTTAGTGTTAAAGACCTATTGCAACAATTACATCCTACACCTGCAGTTTGTGGAGATCCAAAAGAAAATGCCTTGCAATTCATTCTACAAAATGAAGGCTATAATCGTGACTATTATTCAGGATTTCTGGGTGAATTGAACATGACAAAAACTCAAAACCGCAACACTAATTGGCGAAACACTGAAAATAACGCTTACAAAAGCCTTAAAACAGTTTCAAATTTTTATGTGAATTTAAGATGTATGCAAATTTTGGGAACTGAGGCGCAATTGTATGTTGGTGGTGGTATTACCAAAGACTCAAATCCACAGAGTGAATGGCATGAAATTATGGCAAAACTTCAAACAGTGAAAAGCGTGTTATAATTTTTTAAATGCTATAGGCTATTTGTATCTTTGTAGCTATAAAAGTCTCTATGTCATATCCAAAAATACCATTAGCACAAACTGTTGTTGAACTTTGTAAATTGCAAAATATCAGGCATATTGTTATTTCACCAGGAAGTAGAAATGCGCCACTTACCATAGGGTTTACTTTCGATGAGTTTTTTCAATGTTACAGTATTGTTGACGAGCGTTGCGCAGCTTTTTTTGCGCTAGGAATTGCCCAGCAAACCAAAACACCAGTTGTGTTGGTATGTACCTCAGGAAGTGCCATGCTTAATTATTATCCGGCAATAGCCGAGGCTTTTTACAGTAGAATTCCACTTGTGGTTTTATCAGCCGACAGACCAAAACATTTGCTTGAAATTGGCGACGGGCAAACCATTATGCAAAGTGATGTTTACGGTAAACACGTGCTGTTTAGCTCCAATTTAAAATTGGACGTAAAAGATGAAAATTACCTTCCAGAAGAAGAAAGTATTCCTTTGCTTAAAAATTTAGAACAACGTGTTGAGCGGTTTTTAGGTATTCAAAAAGACATTCAAGAATACAACGAATTTGAATTGCAACGTGCTATTTCAATCGCTTCACAAAAAATGGGTCCAGTACATGTCAACATTCCATTTGATGACCCATTGTACGAATTGGTTCCAGAATTAACGGTAAAACTAAAACTATTAAATATTGAACCAAAGCTCCACAAATTAGATGATTTTCAGGTGAAAAATTATGCTGAAAGATGGCTAAATAGCGAGCGTAAAATGGTTCTGGTAGGCGTAAGTGATGCTGATGCCATAGATCAAGATTATTTAAACGATTTGGCCCAGGAAGACAGCGTTGTAGTTTTTACTGAAACGACTTCTAATCTGCATCATCCTCAGTTTTTTCCGGGAATAGATAAGCTCATTTCACCATTAAGTGAGGCGGAATTAGAACAGCTTCAGCCCGATTTGTTGATTACTTTTGGAGGCTTAATAGTCTCCAAACGCATAAAATCATTCTTAAGAAAGTACAAACCAAAAGAACATTGGCATATTGACCCCCATAGAGCTTACGACACATTCTTTTGTTTAACGGCCCATATTCCATTCACGCCAAATGAGTTCTTTAAGTCTTTTATGCCAAAACTCACCCATCACAAAAAAAGTGATTATAAAAATTATTTCCTTCAACTTAGACAAATTCGAAGAAGTAAACATGCTGAGTATGTACAAATCATACCTTTTTCCGATTTTAAAGCATACGATAAAGTTTTAAATGCGATTCCTAGTAAAGCTATATTGCAGGTTGGTAATAGTGCTGCGGTTCGATACACACAACTATTTCAAATTTCAAAAACTATAGATGTTTATTGTAACCGAGGTACAAGTGGTATTGATGGTAGTACTTCTACTGCGGTAGGTTGCGCAGTGGTAAACAAAAGACAAACGGTTTTTTTAACAGGCGATTTAAGCTTTTTCTACGATAGCAACGGACTTTGGAATAATTACATTCCGAAAAATTTCAGAATTATTGTGATAAACAATCAAGGTGGTGGCATTTTTAGAATACTACCAGGACACAAAAACACTGAAAATTTCGATACCTTTTTTGAAACCAAACATCATTTAAATGCCAAGCCAATATGTGATCTTTTCGGATTTTCATACCATGCTGCAAATGATGAAAAATCTTTAGACAAAGCCTTGGTTTCTTTTTTTAAAAGCGCTTCAAAACCAAAGCTTTTAGAAGTCTTTACCCCAAGATTAAGCAACGACGATATTTTGTTAGATTATTTCAAATTTATCAAGTAAAATATTTAAAAATATGACTTTTAAACTTGCAATAGGTCAGAAGATTAATTATATTTAAACTCTTATAATTAAAACTTTAAAAAACATGAGTAAAAGAGACGAATTAATTGCAAAGTATGCAGAAGATTTAAAAGAAAAATGCGGTGTCAACCCTGACATGGCTTTTTTAACCAAGGTAACTATTGGTTGCGGACCCTCAATTTACAATGCCGATGCAGCAACTGTAGCAGGTTCTGACCAAGCTGAGTTAGATACCGTTAAAAACAATTTTCTTATCAAAAAATTGGGTCTAAAAAATGGTCCAGAATTAGACAAAGCCATTACATCTGTTATGGATCAATACGGCCAGTCTAATCGCAATAAATACAGAGCAGTAGTTTATTACCTATTGGCAAAACACTTTAAAAAAGAATCGGTTTACAAATAAAAATTTAAACCAATTAGTTTGAAGCGTTACAAATACCCGCTATTTGTAACGCTTTTTTAGTATCAAAAAACTAATATGCTTACATTTGTGCTATGATTAAAATAGGCGAATACAATACACTTTCAATAATTCGTGAAGCGCAACAAGGTTTGTACATTGCAGACGATGAAGGCAACGAAGTTCTCTTACCAAATAGGTATGTTCCTGAAGAATATAAAATTTGGGACAAATTAACCGTATTTGTTTACTTAGACAATGAAGAACGTCCAGTCGCCACCACCGATAAACCCTACATTACCAAAGATAATTTTTCGTTATTAAGATGTAATCAAGTCACCGATTTTGGTGCTTTTTTAGATTGGGGTTTGGTAAAGGAGTTATTTTGCCCTTTTAAGGAGCAGGTTGTAAAAATGCGGGTTGGTCAATGGTATTTGGTTAGGTGTTATTTAGACGAAGCATCTAATAGATTAGTGGCTTCGAGTAAAACGAATCAGTTTTTAGATAATTCAAATCTAACCGTAGAACAATTTGATGAAGTTGATTTAATCGTTTCTCATCCTTCAGAAATAGGTTTGAATGTAATTGTTAATGAAACACATTCTGGACTTATTTTTAAAGACGATTTATTTAAACAACTCAGCGTTGGAGATAGATTAAAAGGAATTGTAAAAAAAGTACGACCCGACAACAAGCTCGATATTATGCTAGGGCAAATTGGTTACCGAAATATTGAACCAAATGCCGAATTAATTTTGGGCGTGCTGGAAACTCATGATGGTTTTGTGCCACTTACCGATAAATCGAGTCCCGACGAGATTAAAAAATGGCTCGAAATGAGTAAAAAGAACTTTAAAAAAGCCGTTGGAAACCTTTACAAACAACAACTTATTGAAATTAAACCAGATGGTTTATATTTGAAAGCCTAATTAAAATATAATTTTAGTGAAAGAAATAGCTTGGGAAACCGTTAAAGAATACGAAGACATTACCTACAAAAAATGCGACGGTGTAGCACGCATCGCCTTTAACCGACCAGATGTTAGAAACGCATTCCGACCAAAAACCACTAGCGAGTTGTACGATGCCTTTTACAACGCCAACGAGGACGTAAACATTGGTGTGGTATTACTGTCAGCCGAAGGACCATCAACCAAAGATGGCATTTGGAGTTTCTGTTCTGGTGGCGATCAAAAGGCGAGAGGTCACCAAGGTTATGTGGGCGAAGATGGTTATCACAGGCTTAATATTTTAGAAGTACAACGCCTAATCCGATTTATGCCAAAAGCAGTTATTGCAGTCGTGCCGGGCTGGGCAGTTGGTGGCGGTCACAGTCTTCATGTGGTTTGCGATCTCACACTCGCCAGTAAAGAACATGCAATTTTTAAACAAACCGATGCTGATGTTACCAGCTTTGACGGCGGTTACGGTTCTGCCTACTTAGCAAAAATGGTCGGGCAGAAAAAAGCACGTGAAATATTTTTCCTTGGAAGAAATTACTCAGCCCAAGAAGCCTTCGATATGGGAATGGTAAATGCTGTTATCCCACACGACAAATTAGAAGCTACTGCCTACGAATGGGCACAAGAAATATTAGCAAAAAGTCCAACGTCTATAAAAATGCTCAAGTTTGCTATGAATTTAACAGACGACGGCATGGTTGGTCAGCAAGTTTTTGCAGGAGAAGCTACACGCTTGGCTTATATGACAGATGAAGCAATTGAAGGTAGAAATGCCTTTCTTGAAAAACGCAAACCGAATTTCGTAAAAAAATGGATCCCCTAATCAAAACACTTTAATTTATGAATCGTAACAAAAAATGGGTCTCAGCTATGAGGCTTAGAACCTTACCATTGTCTATATCTGGTATTTTTGTAGGTTCCTGTTTGGCCTATTACAACGGCTACTTTAACGTGTTTATTTTCATATTTGCCACCACTACAACCCTTGCCTTTCAAATTTTATCTAATCTTGCAAACGATTATGGTGATGGTGTAAAGGGCACCGATAATAACGAACGTATAGGGCCAGAACGTGCTATTCAAAGTGGTGCTATTTCGGCAAATGCTATGCTAGATGCAATCAAAACTACTGTTATGATTACCATTTTCAGTTCCTTGGCTTTGGTGTATGCAGCTTTTGAATTTTCCTATTTTTTATACGCATTCATCTTTATTTGTTTAGCAGCATTTGCAATTTATGCGGCACTAACTTATACTATTGGAGAATCTCCCTATGGTTACAAAGGTTTGGGCGATGTGTATGTTTTTGCATTTTTCGGAATATTAAGTGTTGTTGGCACTTATTTTTTAAATACCAAACAATTAGACCATGTGGTTATTTTACCAGCTATTTCCGTTGGATTACTAAGTGTTGGCGTGTTAAATCTTAATAATATGCGTGATATTGAAAGTGACGAGAAATCAGAAAAAATGACCATGGCAGTTAAATTTGGTAAAGATAAAGCCAAGCAATACCATTTATTTTTAATTATTTCGGCGATGGTAGCATCGGTGTTATTTTCAATTTTATACTATTCATCACCTTATAATTTTATATTTTACTTCACCTTTATTCCTTTAATTTTTCATATTAAATCCGTAGTGAAAGCCAAACAGCCTTCAGAATATGATCCGCAACTTAAAGTGTTAGCCTTGACAACTTTTTTCTTCGCAATTCTTCTCGGAGTGGGTCAGGTTATTTATTAAAATCTCACATTAAGACTAATTAAAAATTCATGTATTGAAAACAACTACTATTTTATGCTTATTCATAGTTAACCTATGTTTAGCCCAAACCACCACGTTAAAAATTTCGGAAAGTCAAGAGTTTAAAGATTCAGAAAATTCGGATCAAGTATTGTCGATTCACACAAATTTAGATAATTACACCGGTATTGTAAGAGAAGGCAAGAAACATTTTTTATTTGATATTTTTGATACGTCTCTAAATAAAATTCAAAGCTAAACAGTTGAAAAGTCCAAAAAGGAATCCTTTGTCGGGGATGTTTATTCTGAGAACGAAATAAAAATTTTCACCTTAGAAAGCATCAATAAATCCGAAAGAAATGTATTTGCTTATATTTTTAATTTTGAGAATAAATCACATCGAAAAGAAAAATTGTTTTCAGCAACAGTTGAAAAAAACCAACCATTATTTTCGGGTGGAAGTAAAAGACAAACCAGTTTTGCTTTATCACCAAATGGAAATTTTTTGGCAGTTGCTACCGATAATGTAAAGAAGAATCTAAATTCTTATACTATTAGAGTTTTTAATGCTAACACTTTAAAATTAGTTTTTACCAAATCTTATCAAGAGGACAAAGAAAAATTTTTTATGCCGAATGATCTTGTTGTAGATGATTTAGGTCAAGCCTATGTTTTAGGTAAAAAGTATATTGAAGGTCGCCGAGAAAAAAAACAAGGTGAAGCTAATTACGATTTCATTATTAATAAAGTTTCAAAAGATGAGGTTCAGTCTATCGAGTTGAAACTAGATAATAACGAACATATTCGGTCTTTAAATATCAGTCAATCTAATCCTGAACAACTACAACTATTAGGGTTTTATTCAGAAGAAAAGGTAGGCAGGATTAAAGGTGGTTGTAATTTTATTATTAACATAAAATCAACCTTAAGTCTTAAGAACAAAATATCAAGCGAACTTCCTTTATCAGTTTATGAAGATTTATATGGAGATAATAGAGCTGAACGAAAAAAGGACAATGAACTAACCAATTTTTACATAGACCATGTTTTTCAGGATGAATCTGGAAATACGTATTTGATAGCAGAAGAATTTTTTGTCACATCGTATTACGTGTCCAACGGACAAATGGGAGGATATTATGTAACTACTTATCATTACAACGATATTCTTGTTCTCAAATTTAATGCAAACAATCAGTTAGATTTGGGAAGAAGTATTTTCAAAAAGGCAACAACACCATCGTACAATGCCTTTTTAAAAGACAATCAGTTGCATATACTTTTAAATTCAGGCAAGAATTTAATCGAGAAAAATGATGGGCGCACTAAGGTGTCAAAAGGATTTTTGGAATCGTCAGCGCTTTACGATGTGGTTTTTGGCTTGGATGGAGAAGTGGCTTACAACAAAGTTCAAGACAATAAAGGTAAAACTTTTTATACCCCATTTCGAGGTACTTATAAAAACACTAAATTTGTAATGATGAGCGATGCTAAAAGCAAAAAGCAGTTTATGATTTTAGAATAGTAACTTATAATATTTAAATTTTTACAAATGAAAATCACATTTTACGGTCATTCAAGTCTTGGCATTCAAATAGGAGACATAAATATCATTGTAGATCCTTTTATTACCGCCAATGAAATGGCAAGTCACATAGACATTAACAAACTTAAAGCCGATTATATTTTACTAACCCACGCACATCAAGATCACGTTCTTGATGTTGAAGCTATTGTCAAAAACACAGGAGCGAAAATTATTTCAAATTTTGAAATTGTCACCCATTATCAAAACAAAGGTTTAGAAGGTCATCCAATGAATCATGGTGGCAGTTGGGAATTTGACTTTGGAAAACTGAAGTATGTAAATGCGGTTCACACGTCCTCATTTCCTGATGGCTCTTATGGCGGCCAACCCGGTGGATTTATTATTGAAGGTGAACGCAAAAATATTTATATAGCCGGCGATACTGCACTTACTATGGATATGAAGCTTATCCCGCTATTCACCAAATTAGACCTTGCTATTTTACCAATCGGTGATAACTTCACTATGGGAATTGACGATGCAATTCACGCCAGCGATTTTATTGAATGCGACAAAATCTTAGGCGTTCATTTCGATACGTTTGGTTATATAGAAATAGACCACGCAGCTGCCAAGCGTAAATTCTTTGAAAACGATAAAGATTTAATGCTGCTTGAGATAGGCGAGAGTTTGGAGTTGTAAGAATTGGTTTTACAAAATATAAAAGACCTCACAGGTTTTCAAAACCTGTGAGGTCTGATTTTTTTAGATAAACCCTTTTTCATTCCCGAAAAAAATCGGTACCAAACCCTGAAGGGCTTAATTTCTAACGTACCGTACTTCTCAATACATAATGATGTAAAATCTTAGGAAAAAAGCGTTTTAAGTAGATTCCTAAAACTTCTTTTTTACCAATATATACTTCAAATTTCTTTTTGGTGATGGCTTTAGTCATTCGTCTTGCGAAAACTTCGGCAGATAGACCTTTTTCGGTTGCGGTATCTTGACTATTTTGAGTGTGACCGCTGCCAGTAAGCGCATTTATAGCGACATTGGTGTTTACAAATCCTGGGCAGACCATGGTTACGTGAATGCCGTCGGTATGGTGTTCCATGCGTAAGGCATCGAAAAAGCCATGCAACGCGTGTTTAGCACCACAATAACCAGAACGGTATGGAGTGCTAAATTTCCCCATTAAACTGCTCACTACGACAAAATGACCAGATTTATTTTTTATAAAATGTGGTAAGATGGCTTTACTTAAGGCTACGGTTCCTAAGTAATCAACTTCCATCAATTTTTTATCAACTTCTATGGATGTTTCTATTATTAGGCTACGCTGACTCACACCGCCGTTATTCACTAAAATATCAACCTTACCAAAAGCTTTAATGGCTTGGTTTGCAATTTCTGGCATGTCGTTTAGGTTGGCTAAATCAAATGGCAAAACAGAAATATTTTCCGGATAATTACAAAGTGTTTTAACTTCATTTAACGCAATTTCGCGCCTGGCTGAAAGAATTAGTTTAATGCTATCGTTAACAGATAGATGTAAAGCCAAGGCCTTGCCAATTCCGCTGGACGCACCCGTTAGCCAAAACACTTTATGGTTTAGTGTCATGGGTTTCTTTGTTTTGAATTCAACCACTCGTTTCTTAAGTCGTCGCTAATTTTTCCGGTGCCATCGTGCTTCCAGCCAGGTGGTTTTATTAAATATTGAAACCTGTCACGCCACGATTTTCTGCCTGTGAAGGCATCTTTGCCCAAGGCAACCCATTCGTGAAATGCAATGTATATTGGATTATAGGAATTTATATTTGAAGTAAGTCCGTAATTAACTTTTTCTTCTTTTAGTTCTGGTTGAAAAGTACCAAACAGTTTATCCCAAATAATCAAAATACCTGCGTGATTTCTGTCTAAATATACAGGATTGCTACCATGATGGACACGGTGATGCGACGGTGTGTTAAAAACCGCCTCAAACCAATAGGGCATTTTATCAATGGTTTCGGTATGAATCCAAAATTGATATAATAGACTCACCGACATCTGAAGTAAAATCATGGCAGGATGAAAACCAAGCAAAGGAATCCAAAGCCAAAATACAAAAGAGTAAAAACTACCAGACCAAGTTTGCCTTAAGGCTGTGCTTAAGTTATAATGTTGCGACGAATGATGCACAACATGGGACGCCCAAAATAAGCGGCATTCATGCGAAATTCTGTGAAACCAGTAATATGAGAAATCATCAGCAAAAAACAGTAGGATAAAACTCCACCAAACTACCGGTATGGTAAAAATTCTTAAATGTTCATATACAAAAAACAAGGCTAATAGCACCACTACTTTGCTAGCAAACCCAATCAAAACATTGCCGATTCCCATTGCGATTGAAGACAACGCATCTTTTTTTTCGTATGCTTTTATATTTTGTTTGGTGGTTACATACAATTCCAGCAACATGGCGAGAATGAAAAACGGAATGGCGAACAAAATTATATTTGGGAAATTGGGCATGGCTCGTAACTTTCAGTGTGGTTCTAATTAAAGTTTGTTAAATTGGCGTTAAGCATAGGTGTTTGTTTAATCATTAAAACAAAACAAAATAGATTTAGACACCCTTATAAAAGTAAATATACAATGAAATATTTAATAATTTTCCTCCTTATTTTTCAAATTGAAACCGTGTTTTCGCAACGAATCAATCAAACTGGTGCGTGGTATATGTATTTTTATACCCACGAATTTAATGAAAGTAACTGGGGAATTCAAGGCGATGTTCAATACAGAAATTGGAATATTTTGGGCGATTTAGAGCAATTACTCATTCGCTCAGGAGTCACATACAAGCCAAAAGATGCCAACATAAAATTCACAGCTGGCATCGCTCATGTGAGTACTGGCGACTTAGGACCAAGCAAGGACATTAATACCGAGTTTAGATTTTACCAAGAAGCACTTTTTCCTCAGAAAATTGGAAACAGGGTGTATCTCAATCACCGGTTTAGATACGAACAAAGGTTTGTGGAAGACCAAGATTTCAGAACCCGTTACCGTTATAATATATTCGTGAACATTCCTATTAACGGAAAGGAAATTAACAATGGTGTTTTTTACGCCGCGTTTTACAACGAGTTGTTTATTAATGACGAAAAAAATATAGGTAAAGAAGTCACAGTAGAATATTTTGATAGAAACCGAACTTATTTTGGACTTGGTAAAGTTTTAAGTAAAAACTTCAATACCCAATTGGGATGGATGAATCAGCAAGGCAATAATTTTGGCAAAGGACAATTTCAACTTAGTTTACACCATAAATTTTAAGAATCTTTTTATTGTATTTTTGCTGAAATTTTTTAAATGAAAGCCACATACCGTCAATATATTCTAAATTTTAAACAACCAAGTGGTACCTCTCGAGGCATTTTAAAAACCAAAGAAACGTGGTTTATAATACTTGAAGAAAATGGTAAAAAGGGGATAGGAGAATGTGGTATATTGAGAGGTTTATCAGTGGATGACCTATCCGATTATGAAGATCAATTAAAGTGGGTTTGTGAAAACATTAATTTAGGTTTGAAAGATTTATACCACCAACTTCAAAAGTTTCCAAGCATTCAAATGGGTTTGGAAATGGCTTTTAAATCTTTAGAAAGTGAATCGGCGTTTGTGTTATTTCCTTCTGCGTTTACGGAAGGTAAATCTGCTATCAATATCAATGGCTTGATATGGATGGGTAGTGAAGCCTTTATGAAAGCCCAAATCAAAGAAAAAATTAACGCAGGATTTCATTGTTTAAAACTGAAAATTGGTGCCATCGATTTTGATACCGAACTATCCATTTTAAAGTCTATCAGAAATGATTTTTCAGCTAAGGATTTGGAACTGCGGGTAGATGCCAATGGTGCTTTTCTACCCAAATATGCGTTAGAAAAATTAAATCGCCTTTCTACATTCGATTTACATTCAATTGAACAACCAATAGCGATAAACCAATGGGATGACATGGCCAAATTATGCGAGAAAACACCCATTCCTATTGCCTTAGACGAAGAATTAATTGGTGTTTTTAGTCAAACAAATAAAGAAACATTACTGCAACACATTCAACCACAATACATCATTTTAAAACCGAGTTTTATTGGGGGTTTTTCGGGCACAAAATCGTGGATAAACCTTGCTGAGTCGCGCAAAATTGGTTGGTGGATCACCAGTGCTTTGGAAAGCAACGTTGGACTTAACGCGATTGCTCAGTTTACGTATTCTTTAAATACCATTGCGCCGCAAGGCCTTGGCACTGGCGGATTATTTACCAATAATTTTGATAGCCCTTTAGAAGTAAAAAGTGGTAAATTGCACTACAATTTAAAAACAGATTGGAATTTTAATTTAAGCTAATGTACATAACTCAAGTAAGGACAATTCAAAACGATTGGTGGCGCTATATTTTAGGAGTTGTTATTTCTTTTATTGGGGTTGCAATTTTTTCTGCCCCACACGCTATTGCTATTGTATTTAAGCAATTTAGTGGCGATTTCGACACTAGCAGAGCAGATGATTTAAATTATCTGATGACCGTTTTTGAACCGAATATCAATTTGGTTTTAGTGTTATTGCCATTCGCTGGCGGTTTACTATTTTTAATTCTAGCAGCCAAATGGCTACACCAGCAAAGTTTAAGACACCTCACCACGGCTAGAGCTAAAATTGATTGGAACAGAGTGCTCTTTGCTTTTTTGTTATGGGGAACCGTTGCAGCATCATTAATATTTGTTGGGATTTACTTGACCCCCGAAGACTATGTGTTCAATTTTAAACCAGAGAAATTTGCAATTTTAGTCGTAATTGTTTTACTGTTGGTACCGCTTCAAACCAGTTTCGAGGAATATATGTTTCGCGGGTACTTAATGCAGGGAATAGGCTTTATATTTAAAAATAAGTGGTTGCCATTACTCGTAACTTCAGTTGTATTCGGATTGCTGCATATCGCTAATCCCGAAGTAGATAAATTGGGTAATTTAATTATGATTTATTACATCGGCACTGGTTTATTTTTAGGCATTATAACCTTAATGGACGATGGTATGGAACTGGCTCTGGGTTTTCATGCTGCCAATAATATGTTTACGGCTTTGCTCGTGACAGCCGACTGGACAGCCTTTCAAACGCATTCTATGTACCGTGATATTTCAGAACCCGATCCAACTGGATTTTTTGATATTTTCTTACCAGTCTTTATTATTTTTCCAATTATACTCTTCATTTTTGCAAAGAAATACAAATGGACCAATTGGAAAGAAAAATTGACAGGAACCATTCATATTGAAAACACCACAGAATAAAACCATACAACATGACACCAAGTTTCGATAAAATTCACAATCGTTTTAAATTAAACGGACTACATTTTGACCGTGACGAGCTTAAGGAAGTTGCTTACAGCTATATAAAAGAAGGCGAATTATATGAAAAGGAGATTGGCGATTTTTTATTAGAATGGACCAATGACCGAGACGTTGTAGAGGTACGTACTTCAGGTTCTACCGGTTTACCAAAAATTATAAAACTTAAAAAGCAAGCCATGGTAGCATCAGCTCTAGCTACTGGTGATTATTTTAAACTTGAGCCAGGAAACATCTGTTTACATTGCTTACCAGCACATTTCATAGCAGGGAAGATGATGATGATAAGAGCCATGATTTTAGGTTTAGAACTCACCACCGTAGAACCACTTTCCCGACCTGTATTCAATAAAGATACTGTTTTTGATTTTGCCTCTATGGTACCAATTCAACTTGAAAAAACCCTGAATTTTGTCGATAATATCAAACTGCTTTTAGTAGGTGGTGCTGCGGTTCCCAAACGATTGGTTTCAAAGTTAAGCAATGTAGATGCAGCTGTATTTGAAACTTATGGTATGACAGAAACCATTACGCATATTGCAGCTAGAGGACTTAATGGTGCATTTAAGTCTAAGTATTTCACAACACTTCCGGGTGTGATGGTATCACAAGATGAACGCAATTGCCTCGTGATTAAAGCAGACTATTTATCCGATGAGCCTATTATAACCAACGATGTGGTCGAACTTGTTTCTGAAACAGAATTCAACTGGCTTGGACGTGCCGATCATATTATTAATGTAGGCGGTGTAAAAGTACAGCCAGAAACCATTGAAGAAAAATTACATTCAAAAATTGACAAACGGTTTTTTATCACTTCTGAAAATGATTCTAAATTAGGCGAACACGTGGTATTGGTGATTGAATCGGATAAATTCGAAATTCCAGCTTCAACTTTTGATGAATTGGAAAAGTTTGAAATCCCCAAAAACATCTATTTCACGCCGAAGTTTTCTGAAGTCACACCAGGAAAAATTCAAATTCAAGCCACCCTAAAAAAGATTAAAAGGTAGTTTACTCATTAAAACAAGCACTTAACTCATTGGTGTTTTTGTAATTGGTAATTGAGAGATAGTTTTATCCTAAACTAAAATCTCAACCATTATGAAAACGCTCATTCTTATTTTCTGCACAATCCTGGTAATTCCTAATTGTAGCGCACAGGAAAAAAATATTCAAACACATTCAGTTACACTGGACCAATTAATCGGTTTTGTAGTTGAAACCTATAAAACGGAACAGGGCAATATTGAAGTACCACACAACGTTGTGTTTTTACTTCAATATAATGGTCAACCACTTCCAGCTGAGGAGGCAGTCTTGTTAAAACAAGCATTTAAAATTCTTTCTAGCAGACTTTCAGAAGAAACACTCATTTCTATTGCTACCTATTCAGGTGTTAACGGCATCGCATTGCAACAAACGCCTTCAACCGAATTAAAAAAAATTCTGCATACCATCGAAAATTTGCAGTCTAGTATAAAGGAATTTCACGATGATGGTATTGCCATGGCTTATGATTATATGAATACACATTTTGATGAAGACTTTCAAAATTCAATTGTCATTATAAGAAATCCGAATTCATCTTCAACCTCTATAACCTCAAATATTCAGGCAACAAAAGAAAAAAAATCAAAAGGTAAACCCAGTTCTATTGTACTCACCGCTATAGCATTGCTACCAGAAATTATTTCAGTTATTAAAAATTAACCCTTAAACTTTATTATTATGAAACATTTATTAAACATGCTCTTTGTAACCCTTATAGTGTTCCAAATGCAATCACAAGAACAAACCATTTCAGGAATCGTAACAGGAGCAGAAGATGGCTATCCGCTGCCAGGAGTAAACGTCATTGTAAAAGGAACCTCAACTGGTACCCAAACCGACTTCGATGGCAAGTACCAAATTCAAGCAAACGAAGGTGAAATTCTAGTATTCAGCTACGTTGGTTATGACACCAAGAATGTAAAAGTTGGAAAATCTAGGGTGGTGAATGTGGCTTTGGAAATTGGAAGTATGCTTGATGAGGTCGTAGTATCTGGTTATTCTTCTTCTGTAAAGAATAAAGCTAAAGTATATATTAGAGGTGCAGCATCAGTCTCAAAAAGTGAAAAATCCACCGCTAAAACTTACGGAGCAAGGAGTTCTGTAACCGAGTCGCAATCAGGTCAATTAACCGCTGGTGAAATTAATGATAATGAAAAGTGGGACGAATGGTTAAAAGTGCTAAAAGGAAAAAATCTTAACACAAACTGGGGTTTTTACACAGAAAGTAAAATTGAAGTCTTAGTAAATGATATTAATAATAATCCTTTAGGTAATATAAAAGTAACGCTATACAATACTGCAAACGAAGTTTTAATGGTCGCTATGACTGATGTTTTTGGTAAAGCTATTTTATTTAAAAATTTGAATTCACAAAATGTTAGTGATTTTTACACAATTCAAGTAATTCAAAATAATAGTGTTTACGGCGAAAAGATTACAAACCAAAAAAAGGTAGTATTCACGTTGGAAGAAAAGAACGTAGAATATAATGTAGAAAACAACGTCGAAGTAATGTTTACTATTGATGCAACAGGCTCAATGGGTGATGAAATGAATTATCTCAAGTCGGAATTAAAAAATATAATATCACGTTTAGACAAAAGAATTAATCAAAAGCGCGTGGCATTAACCTTTTACAGGGATTTTGGAGACGAGTACGTTGTTAGAGATTTTGATTTTGATACCAATATAGATAGGGTTAAAGCAAACTTATCAAATCAAAACGCCAATGGTGGCGGAGATTATGAAGAAGCTGTTGAGGAAGCTCTAAAGGCTTCTTTATCGAAATCTTGGAATGTAAAAGCCAAAGCAAAATTACTGTTTTTATTATTGGATGCTCCACCACATTACAATGATAAAAATGTAGAAGTTTTACAGAAACAGATAAAATTAGCCCAGAAGATGGGAATTAAAATTATTCCAATTGTGGCGAGCGGTGCAAATAAAGATCTTGAATTTTTAATGCGGTTTTTCAGTGTATCAACAAATGGAACTTATGTGTTTTTAACTGATGACAGTGGTATTGGTGAAACCCATTTGAAGCCATCCGCAGATGATTATAAAGTTGAGAAATTGAATGACCTTATAGTAAGATTGATTGAAAAATATTCAGGCGTTACTGGTTAAATAAAATTAATTTTACTCATTTATGAATTAAAAGGGTGCATCGTCACCCTTTTTTTATGCCATAATATTGTCTAAATTCGTGAATCCAGTTTAAAAAAAAAGTCCCTTGAATGTCCACATCAAAAACAAATATCAAATTATGAAAAAAGTATACCTTATAAGTTTGGTTTTAATATCAAATTTAATGTGGTCGCAGCATATTTTACCCGAACGCGAGCGCGCAACAATCATTGACAATATTCTTGAAGACAGATTCAATAATCTTCTTCCTAACTTAATGGATAACGTAGGAATTGATATGTGGATTTTAATCACACGTGAGTATAATGAAGACCCAGTAGTTAGAACCATGCTGCCAGCAACCTGGCTAAATGCGAGAAGACGAACCATTTTGGTGTTTTTCCGAAATAAACAAAACAATACTATGGAAAAATTAGCAGTGGCACGTTATAATTTTGGGAAAAACATAGTATCAGCATGGAATAAGGATACGCAACCAGACCAATGGCAAAGACTTATAGAAATCATTAATGAACGCAACCCGAAACAAATCGGACTCAATGTTTCTGAAGATTTCAATATAGCCGACGGCTTGGCCAAAACCGACTATGATGCATTTATGGAATATTTGCCTAAAAATTTTCATTCAAAAGTCACTTCAGCAGAAAAATTAGCAGTCGCTTGGATCGAAACACGAACATCTCAGGAAATGGTCATCTATAACCAACTGGTAAGCATCACACATCAAATTATTTCAGAAGCGTTTTCAGAAGCAGTCATCACGCTAGGTATTACTACTACCACCGATGTGGAATGGTGGATGCGCGACAAAGTGCTGGATTTAGGTCTTGAAACTTGGTTTCATCCAACAGTAGATGTGCAGCGCAGTAACGATGACCTGGGCAACCACCTCTATGCTTTTTCAAACAGACCAGACGATATGGTGATCATGCCAGGCGATTTGCTGCATTGCGATTTTGGCATTACCTATCTCCGATTAAATACGGATTGTCAACAGTTGGCTTATGTATTAAAACCCGAGGAAACCCAAGCACCCGAATTTCTGATCAAGGCACTTGCCGAAGGCAATAAACTACAAGATTTCTTAACTGATAATTTTAAAAATGGAAAATCGGGAAATGCCATTTTAGCCGATGCTTTAAAACAGGCAAAAGCTGCTGGATTGCGGCCATCTATTTACACACATCCCTTAGGTTTTTATGGTCATTCGGCTGGCCCAACTATTGGCATGTGGGATGCACAAAATGGTGTACCCGGTGCTGGTGATTACCCGTTACTCTCAAATACCGTTTACGCCATTGAACTCAATACAACCGTGACGATTCCAGAGTGGAAACGGGATATTAGAATCATGTTGGAAGAAGCTGGTTTTTTTGGTGAGGATGGTTTTAGATATGTGAATGGCCGGCAAACCAAATTGCTAACCGTGCCGAGAATTAAACCTCACACTGGTAATTAAACCTGTAAAACACCCATATTAAAAGCCTTTTCAATAGGAGCGTGGTTAGCGACTTCAATACCCATACTAATCCATTTTCTGGTATCTAATGGATCAATAATGGCATCCGTCCATAATCGCGAAGCAGCGTAATAAGGCGACACTTGAGCATCATAACGCGATTTAATCTCATTAAATAATTCGTCTTCTTTCTCTTTAGTAATGGTAATTCCTTTTTTCTTTAATGAAGCTGTTTCAATTTGAAGTAATACTTTAGCAGCCGAATTTCCGCTCATTACCGCCAACTCAGCACTTGGCCAGGCTACAATAAGTCTCGGATCGTAAGCTTTACCACACATGGCATAATTACCAGCGCCATAACTATTTCCTATGATGACGGTAAACTTAGGCACCACCGAATTACTCACCGCATTCACCATTTTAGCACCATCCTTTATAATTCCACCATGTTCACTTTTACTACCCACCATAAATCCGGTGACATCTTGTAAAAACACTAGGGGAATTTTCTTCTGATTGCAATTGGCAATAAATCGGGTGGCTTTATCGGCACTGTCATTATAAATCACACCACCAAACTGCATTTCGCCTTGTTGGGTTTTAACTAATTTGCGCTGATTAGCAACAATTCCAACAGCCCATCCGTCAATTCGGGCATAAGCGGTAATAATGGTTTTGCCATAGCCAGCTTTGTATTCATCAAATTCCGAATTATCAACCAATCGCTTGATAATTTCTTTCATATCGTACTGATCGGCACGACTTCTTGGAACAATCCCATAGATATCTTGAGGATTTTCAACAGGTTTTACGGCTTTGGTTCTGTTAAAACCTGCCTTGTTGTAATCACCAATTTTATCAATAATATTTTTAATGGTGTCTAAAGCATCTTTATCGTCTTTGGCCTTGTAATCAGTAACACCGCTTATTTCACAGTGCGTGGTGGCACCGCCTAAAGTTTCGTTGTCTATGGTTTCGCCAATAGCGGCTTTCACTAAATAACTACCTGCTAAAAAAATACTGCCCGTTTTGTCAACAATCAAAGCCTCATCACTCATAATTGGTAAATACGCGCCACCTGCAACACAACTACCCATCACAGCAGCGATTTGAGTAATACCCATACTGCTCATAATGGCGTTGTTTCTGAAAATCCGACCAAAATGCTCTTTATCGGGAAAAATCTCGTCTTGCATAGGTAAGTAAACCCCGGCGCTATCCACTAAATATATAATGGGTAATCTGTTTTCAATGGCAATTTCCTGTGCGCGTAAATTCTTTTTGCCTGTTATAGGAAACCACGCGCCAGCTTTTACTGTAGCATCATTGGCAACTACCATGCATTGTTTGCCTTTGATGGAACCTATTTTAACCACCACGCCACCGGACGGACAACCACCGTGTTCTTCGTACATGCCATCGCCAGCAAAAGCGCCAATTTCAATAGACGACGTTTTGCTGTCTAACAAATAATCAATGCGTTCTCGGGCCGTTAATTTGCCCTTGCTTTTGTGTTTATCTATACTTTTTTGTCCGCCACCAAGCTTTACCTGAGCTAGTTTTCGCTTTAAATCGGAGAGTAAAAGTTTATTGTGATCTTCGTTTTTATTGAAGTTGATATCCATGGAAAAATGTTTGCTACGAATTTACAAAAGTTTCACGGGAATATTTTAACCTAAAAACCTTAATGAGATGTTAAATATATGTAACATGGAATTATATTCCTTGGAATATAAATTTAAATGTTCTAAATTTGTTCTTTAATTATAACAATCAATACTAATAAACCAAAATCTATGAAAAAAATAATCGCATTCGCAGGAAGTAATAGTAAACAATCAATCAATAAGCAATTAGTTGAATATACTACGAGTTTTTTAACTGATTTTTCGATAAACTTACTGGATTTAAACGATTTTGATTTACCTATCTATAGCATCGATTTAGAAAAAAAACAAGGTATTCCTGAAAACGCACATAAGTTTTTAAATCTTATCCGAAACAGCGATGGCATCGTTTTATCCTTGGCAGAGCACAACGGTTCTTACACAACGGCATTTAAAAATTTATTTGATTGGATGAGCAGAATAGAATCTAAAACATTTTTCGGAAAGCCAATGTTATTAATGGCAACTTCTCCTGGTGGTAGAGGTGGCGCCTCAGTTTTGGAAGCAGCTGTGAATAGATTTCCTTTTCACAATGCCGATATCGTAGCTAAATTTTCGTTGCCAATGTTTGGTGATAATTTCAAGGATTGTAAAATTGCGAATCTTGAACTGAATAATGTATTACAAGAAGCAGTTAAAGCTCTAAAAAATAGTTTGTAAAATGGAAATTCAACAACACGACAACGGCACTAAGGGAGCATTTTATATTGAAATAGAAGGAAAGCGACTTGCAGAAATGACTTACACCTATGCGGGTACCGAAAATGTAATCATCGATCACACCGAGGTAGATGAGTATTTTAAGGGTCAAGGCGTGGGCTATAAACTCATAGAGTCAGCTGTGTTGTTCTTTCGAGAACGAAATTTAAAGGTGATACCATTGTGTCCCTTTGCTGCTGCCGTATTCAAGAAGAAACATGACTTATACAAAGATGTATTGTCATAATTACATAAATCTTTCTTTATAGAGACAAAAAATATTATACATGGGAGATCTTTCAATAGATATCAATTCAAAATTTGAAAACGAAAAGCAAAAGGCGTTGATCAATATTATGTATACCGCCAATTGGATTAATAGTTTTCAAAATGAATTTTTTAAATCCTTCGGAATTTCTCCACAACAATACAATATTCTTAAAATTTTAAACGGTGCCAGTGAGCCATTAAAAGTTCAAACAATAAAAGACAGAATGATTGAGCGCTCGCCAAATGCCACTAGGTTAATGGATAAGCTATGTTCCAAACATTTGATAGATAGAATTCCCTGTGAAGATGATAGACGCGTTGTACACATTGCTATTACCAGTCAAGGAAAAACGCTTTTGGAAGCTATTTCAAGTGATTTTTATGAGAATTTAGTGGAAAAATTGTCCGAAACTGAGGCTCAACAACTCAATCAAATTTTAGACAAGATGCGATGACATATTCCTGCGAAAGCAGGAATCTCGAACAAAGACAAAGAATATAATAATTAACTTTTAAGATCCCCGCTTTCGCGGGCAATAGTATGAAAACAATTTTACATAAAGCAGAAGACAGAGGCTTTGCCAACCACGGTTGGTTACAAGCCAACCACTCATTTAGTTTTGCAGGTTTTTACAATCCCGAAAAAACAAATTTTGGCGTATTACGCGTGTTAAACGACGACATCATTGCCCCAAAAATGGGCTTTGGTACGCATCCGCACGACAATATGGAAATCATCACCATACCACTTAGTGGTGTATTGAAGCATAAAGATAATATGGCAAACAACTGGATTCCAGTTCTTCCTGGAGAAGTGCAGGTAATGTCTGCTGGCACTGGCGTTCAACATTCAGAAATAAACGGTTCGGAAACAGAATATTTAAGCTTATTTCAAATCTGGATTTTTCCAGATAAGCAGAATGTGAAACCACGTTACGATCAAAAAGCATTTGATGCCAATAACCGTAAAAATAAATTACAAGTTTTGGTGACTTCAATGGAAAATGACCATGAAAACAGTTTAAAAGTACATCAAGATGTGGTATTATCTCGAATTGATTTGGATGCCAATCAAAATTTTGAATACCAACTTAAAAGCAAAAACCAGGGTGTGTATGTCATGAATATTTCTGGAGCCTTTAATATCCAAGACCATCTATTAGAAGGAAGAGACGCTTTGGGTATTTTTGATATAGAGTCATTTAAAGTTGAAACAAACGAAAACAGCGAGTTGTTATTTATAGAAGTTCCCATGATGTAATTTTTAGTAACCGCGTTACAACTGGACATTTTCTAGTCTAAATAGTTATTTTTGTGTTCTAATTAAAAGCCATGGGAAAGAAAACCTATAAAATAGCCGTCATACAACTCAATTTAAATGGCAAGCCTGAAAACAACTTAAAAAAATGTTTAACATGGGTGAGAACAGCAGCCGAACAAGGTGCTGAAGTCATTTCCTTACCTGAATTGTATAGCAGTCACTATTTCTGCCAGAGTGAAGACACCAATAACTTTGCTTTAGCCGAACCACTTTACAGTACTTCTTTTGATGCATTTAGTGCTTTGGCAAAAGAATTGGGCGTGGTAATTATTGTCCCGTTTTTTGAAAAACGTATGGCTGGCATCTATCACAACAGTGCTTACATTTTAGATACCGATGGCACCGAAGCTGGTTTATACCGCAAAATGCACATCCCGGACGATCCTCATTTTTATGAAAAGTTTTATTTCACGCCTGGCGATTTGGGATTTAAATCTAATGCTACTAAAAAAGGCAACATTGGAGTTTTGATTTGTTGGGATCAGTGGTATCCCGAGGCAGCAAGACTTACTGCTTTAAAAGGTGCTGAAGTGTTATTTTATCCAACTGCTATTGGTTGGCATCCTAAAGAAAAAGAACAGTATGGCGAAAACCAATACAACGCCTGGATGAACGTCATGAAAGGCCACGCCGTAGCCAATGGTATTTATGTAGCAGCAGCCAACCGCATTGGTCTAGAACAATATTTGCCAAATACCGATGGTATAGAATTTTGGGGCGCATCCTTTATTTGCGGACCACAAGGCGAAATATTAGCTCAAGCCTCACACGACAAAGAAGAAATTTTAATGGCCGAAGCCGATTTAGATTTACAAGAAAACATACGACAAAATTGGCCGTTTTTTCGCGATAGACGTGTAGATGCCTTTGGGGATATTACTAAACGCGCCATCGACTAATGAGAAGACTTCCAGCAGAATGGGAACAACAACAAGGTTTACTGCTTTGTTTTCCTCACAATGGTAACGATTGGCCAGGAAAGTATGGTGCTATACAATGGGCTTTTGTAGAATTTATCAAAAAAGTGGCGCAAGTTGAAACGGTTTTCTTAATGCTTGCTGATGAGAAACTCAAAAGTAAAGTTCATGAAATGCTCGAAATGGCACATGTTAAGGTTGAAAATGTCTCCTACATCATTCATAAAACAAACCGCAGCTGGATGCGCGATTCGGGTCCGATTATTGTCAAAAATGGCTCAAAGCGCGAAGCCTTAAATTTCAATTTTAATGGCTGGGCTAAGTATAACAATTATCAGTTAGATAAACATGTACCTTTAAAAGTAGCCCATCATCTAAATATTCCTTTAACTCAGGCAGTTTACAAGGGAAACCCGGTAATTTTAGAAGGTGGTGCTATTGATGTGAATGGCAAAGGCACGTTAATAACTTCTGAAGAATGTTTACTGCATCCAACCATTCAAGTAAGAAATAAAAATTTTACCAAAGCAGATTACGAAGCTGTTTTTAAAAAATATTTAGGTGTTACCAACGTAATTTGGATAGGTGTTGGTATCGTTGGTGATGACACGCATGGTCATATCGATGACCTTTGCCGTTTTGTAAACGAAGACACCATTATTACAGTAGTGGAACAGAACGAGAAAAGCCTGAATTACAAAGCACTTCAAGATAATTTGCAACGCTTAAAGACTGCTGTTTTAGAAAATGGTAAAAAACCAAACATAGTGGAATTACCAATGCCCGAAAAATTAGATTTTGATGGACTCACCATTCCTGCCAGTTATGCCAATTTTATTATATTGAATAAGTGCGTATTAGTCCCAACCTTTAACGATGACAATGATAGAATCGCACTAAACATTATTGCCGATTGTTTTCCTGATAGAAAGATTATTGGCATCAGTGCCATCGATTTAATATGGGGCTTTGGTACTTTGCATTGCTTAAGTCAGCAAATACCGGTTTAATAATTTCAAATTCATTTTCTAAAACCAAAAGCAATTCGTGAATGTAAAGCACGCCATAAAATTCATGATTATTAGTGCTTTAGCCTTCTCGTGCATGAATTTAACTGTTAAGTATTTAGATGCGATAGGTGCAGCGCAAATTGTATTTTTTAGGTCTGCTGGTTCTTTGTTTTTTACTTTCGGGTTTCTATTAAAAAATAACATTAGTATTTTAGGAAACAATCACAAATTACTTATATTAAGAGGATTGGTTGGTGTGACTTCAATGATTTTATTTTTTGAATCTATAAAATATTTACCAACTGGCACCGCTGTTTCTTTGCGCTATATAGCGCCAATTTTTGCAGCGATTTTTGCAGTGTTAGTTCTTAAAGAAAAAATAAAAACCTTGCAATGGCTATTTTTTTTGATGGCTTTTTCAGGTGTTTTAGTTTTAAAGGGATTTGACAGCGAAATTAATACCTATGGATTGATATTAGTACTAATAGCAGCAGTATTCAGTGGCTTGGTGTACATCATTATTAGTAAAATTGGCAATAGTGAGCATCCAGTGGTTGTGGTTCATTATTTTATGGTGATTGCCACGATCGTTGGCGGTGTGTTATCTATAGGAAAATGGGTAAACCCTAGTAACTTAGAGTGGTTACTTCTGTTAAGTTTAGGGGTTTTTGGTTACTACGGACAAGTTTATATGACGAAAGCTTTTCAAACTGCGTCAACCAACCTTGTGGCGCCGTTAAAATACATTGAAGTCATTTTTACACTCGTCTTTGGAATTATTTGGTTTAATGAACTTTATAGTTTTTGGAGTTTAGTAGGAATTACCTTAATTATTGGCGGATTGGTGTTAAATGTGCGTTATAAAGCCAAAGCCACCGAATGATTTTTTATACCTTGAAAATTAATATTGATTCATCTATAAGTTATAATCTTTATTGATAAGACACTGTAATCACACTTGTTTTTACTCAAAATTATCGATATTTGTAACGCATTTCGCGCAAGGGATTGAAGCGGCATCCTTTTAATGGTACATTAAAAGATATAGCGGAAAGCCCGACCCAATACAAGCAGACTTGGATTGGGATGCGCCCTAAAAAATATAACATATGGCAATGAATAAAAATACCGTTTTAGCTTGGGCTACAACTATTATGATAATTGTTGGGTTGGGTTTAATAGCACTAGGTGTGTTTAGATATAATGAAAGTGCCGGCTGGGGTTTTGCCTCGGTGGGTATTGGCTTTTTCGCTATTGCTTGGGTGTTTAATGCACTCAAAGGCAGAGTCTAAATTTTTATATTTAAAAATCGAATATCATAAACCATAAATCGTATTTCGTATATCGTAAATCAAAAATTAACTATGTCTGACGATAAAAAAGTAATTTTCTCAATGTCTGGTTTAACCAAGACATTTCAAGGTGCGCAAACACCGGTTTTAAAAAATATTTACCTCAGTTTCTTTTACGGAGCAAAAATTGGAATACTTGGTCTAAACGGCTCTGGTAAGTCAACCTTGCTTAAAATTATTGCTGGTGTTGATAAAAACTACCAAGGCGATGTCACCTTTTTGCAAGACTATTCTGTTGGTTATTTAGAACAAGAACCGCAGTTAGACGACAGTAAAACAGTTATGGAAGTAGTGCGTGAAGGCGCAGCCGAAACTGTTGCAATCCTTGATGAATACAACAAAATTAACGATATGTTCGGTTTGGAGGAAGTTTATTCCAACCCAGATAAGATGGAAAAGTTAATGAACCGTCAAGCGGAACTTCAAGACCAAATAGACGCGGCAAATGCTTGGGAATTAGACACCAAATTAGAAATTGCCATGGACGCGCTGCGAACTCCTGATG
Organism: Paucihalobacter sp.; assembly: GCF_036825875.1. Taxonomy (NCBI): domain Bacteria; kingdom Pseudomonadati; phylum Bacteroidota; class Flavobacteriia; order Flavobacteriales; family Flavobacteriaceae; genus Paucihalobacter; species Paucihalobacter sp. The sequence goes on from NZ_DAISXK010000001.1 coordinate 29,364, forward strand.
GCGATAAAAAAATTGGCGTGCTTTCTGGTGGTGAACGTCGTCGTGTTGCCTTATGCCGCTTATTGCTTCAGGAACCAGATGTATTGCTGTTAGATGAACCTACCAACCACTTAGATGCTGAATCGGTACATTGGTTAGAACACCATTTAGCACAGTATAAAGGCACCGTGATTGCCGTAACACACGATAGATACTTCCTAGATAACGTGGCTGGTTGGATTTTAGAATTAGATAGAGGCGAAGGTATCCCATGGAAAGGTAACTACTCTTCTTGGCTAGACCAAAAATCAAAACGTATGGCGCAAGAAAGTAAAGTCGCGTCTAAACGTCAAAAAACATTAGAACGTGAGTTGGAATGGGTGCGTCAAGGTGCTAAAGGCCGACAAACCAAACAAAAGGCGCGTTTGAATAACTACGACAAATTATTAAGTCAAGACCAAAAGCAATTAGACGAAAAACTAGAAATCTATATTCCCAATGGTCCGCGTTTGGGTACCAATGTTATTGAATCTGTTGGTGTAAGCAAAGGCTATGACGATAAGTTGCTTTATGAAGATTTGAATTTTAAACTTCCACAGGCAGGAATTGTAGGCGTTATAGGACCAAATGGTGCTGGTAAAACAACTATTTTCCGTATGATTATGGGAGAAGAAACCCCAGATAAAGGCGAATTTAAAGTAGGTGAAACCGCAAAAATCGCTTATGTAGATCAAAAGCATTCTAATATTGACCCAGAAAAAACCATTTGGCAAAATTTCAGTGATGAACAAGAGCTGGTTTTGATGGGAGGACGCCAAGTAAATTCGAGAGCTTACTTAAGTCGATTCAACTTCAGTGGTAGTGAACAGAATAAAAAGGTAAAATTATTATCTGGTGGTGAACGTAACCGTTTGCATTTGGCTATGACGCTTAAAGAAGAAGGCAACGTATTGTTGCTCGATGAGCCAACCAATGATTTGGATGTAAATACGCTGCGTGCTTTGGAAGAAGGTTTAGAAAACTTTGCGGGATGTGCTGTAGTGATTAGTCACGACCGTTGGTTTTTAGATAGAATATGTACACATATTTTAGCTTTTGAAGGCAATAGTGAAGTGTATTTTTTTGAAGGAAGTTTTAGTGAATACGAAGAAAATAAGAAAAAACGTCTTGGTGGTGATCTCATGCCAAAACGAATTAAGTATAAGAAATTAGTGAGATAACAAAAAAGGCATGAATTAAATCATGCCTTTTTTGTTTACTTGTTTTCGTATAAGTGACCCTCTGTAAAGTCTTTGTACGACTCGTCTATTTTATAAGGTGAACTGTCAATCAATCGTTTGTTTTCGGCTTTTAGCTTGTACATTTTAATAATGGCAATGCCAATTAACACGATAAAGACTGATGCCGTTACTAACAGAATAATGGTAAGATGTTCTGTACTTATAAGTAGGCTTGAAAATGAATTAATAGCTATCATTTTTTTCAGATTAAATGGATTTGGTTTGTAAATATACTTAAAAAATCAAAACCATAACTATTTAGTAACAAAAATATTACAAAACACCTGTTCGATGAAACGTGTTAAAAGTCCGACAAGTGCCGTAAATACTATTGTTCATACCATTTTAACATGGTGACATTGATAGCATTATTTTTTTTATTTACTAAGCTTTTAAATTTTTCTACATCACTCAAGCCATCTTTACCTCTATAATGGTATGGAATAACTGTTTTAGGTTTAAAGTCTAAAACCGCACTTGCAGCACTTTCAACAGTCATGGTATAAGGCAAATTCATACAAATAAAAGCAGTATCGATATCTTCAAGGGTTCGCATTTCCGGAATGTCTTCGGTATCGCCAGAAATGTAAATACGTTCACCTGCCAAACTTATTACATAACCATTACCGCGTCCTTTAGGGTGAAAGTTTAAAGCCTCTTCTCTTAAATTGTACATTGGTATGGCATCTATAGACATATTAAACAGGCGGAATGATAGACTATCGCCGTTGTGCATCACTATGGTTTTTTTCTGAAGGTTTTCCGGTAATTGGTCAAACACAGCTTTTGGAGCAATGATGCCCGTAAATTCTAAATTAAGCGACTCTAGGGTTTTTAAACTGAAATGATCACCGTGAATATCAGTTATGAATATAAACGTAGGATCGGGATGCATTTTGTACAATTCAGCATCTCCAACAGGATCAATATACAGCGCTTGTCCTTCGTATTCGAGAATTAAACTACCGTGATTTATTGGGATGATTTTTATTCCAGCATCACTAGTTGTGTTACTTGGTGTATGAACTGTTTTAATTTGTTCAGAAGCAAAACCTAACGCAGTTGAAAGCACGGTAAGCATAAGTATAAATGTTTTCATAATGTTTATTTTTTTTAAAATTAATAATAATGTCCCTCAGCGCTGGTATAGCTAACAAATTTATAACACTAGCAGCATTTTAATATTACCTCGTTTGTAAGGTGCATTCGTTTCAACAGGAATTTCCTCAAATCCGAATTTTCGATATAAATAAATTGCATTCTCTAACTTAGTGTTAGAGTAGAGCAGTAGCTTTGAAAACTTCCGATGCTTAGCAAAATCAGTGCAATGTTGCAGCATCAACTGGCCAATTTTTTGTCCACGCATTTGTGGTAATACGGCCATTTTAGTAAGCTCAAGAACCAATTTATTTGCGGTTGGCATAAGGGCGACTGTTCCGACTATTTGGTTTTCCAATCTTGCAAAGAAAATACTTCCACCTTTGTTTATTATATAGTGTTCAGGATTGCTCAACACGGCTTCGTCATAAGGTTCCACGACAAAGTGCGTTTGTAACCATTCAATGTTCAAGTTGTAAAAATCTTGAGCTAATTTAGATTCATAGGGAATAATATCAACCGCCATGAGCTTTTATAAAATCAGTGATTAAAAAACTTACCAACTTCCCTAAAAGCGTATCGTTGTCGTCTTCTGGGATTCCTTCGCAAATATGCAAATATTTAGCATTGGTATTTTTAGCCATAAAACTCAAAAAGGTTCTAGCTTTATCGGTGCTATAGCCACTTGGTGTTTTGGCACTGGTATTAATATGCCTGATGGCATCTAAATCTATTTCAATACCATAAAAAGTTCCGCTTACATGATCAAATGCGCGCTTTAGTTCTTTATTAAACGACGATTCTTTCCGCACCCTAACAGCTTCATAGGTATTAAACTGAACGTTTTTTAGTTTGTTCATGGTTTTTATAATAGCGTGGGACGTGTAGTTCTCATGCAAACCGAAAACAAAGTAATTTTTTAAAAATCCTTCCGCGTAAGCGTACGAAAAACCATTGCCACTGTGTCGTCCTTCTTCTGGTCTAAAATCGGTATGCGCGTCAAAGTTTACAGCGTTTATAGGGCTGTTAAGTGCAAGACTGGTCCCTTTTATGCAGCCATAGGCATTATTATGACCACCACCAATAACTATGGGCGTTTTACCTGCTTTAACTATTTGCGACACCAAAAAGCTAACATCTTCGTCAATTCTACTTACTTTTTTTCGCGCTCTTGAAACGTCGGATGGATTGGCAGCATCGAAGGATGCGACTTTCAACTGTAATTCAGTATAATCTAAATATCCGAGTATTGCGATATTTTTAGCTTTGAGAAAGCCGTTACTCTGCACATTTAATAAACTTTTTAAAACAGTGTGCCATGCATTAGAGGTGCCTTGTTTTCCGCCGTTTGCAAATACGCCAACATCTTCACAAATACCAAAAATTATATACTGAACATCTAAATTTAAAAAGCTATCGTATATAGAAGTGTGATACGGTACTAATTGAATGTGTTCTCCAAATTTAATTTCGTCTTTTCGTGTAACGACAAGCGAATTTAAATCAGATTCAGAAAGCAATTTAAGATGATCCATCATAAAAAATTAAAAACTAAAAGTACAGTTTTTTAACTGTTCACCAAAAACTAAAAATTAAAAAACAACTAAGAATTAATTAAAAAAATCAGTAACTCATGGAAAATTCAAACAGCTCAGGATTGGCTTTAAAAATTGCACTAGGTATAGTAGTGGTGTTATTTTTAGGATTAGGATTTTACACCTCCAATGTAATTAAAGAAAAAAACGACCAAGAAATCGAATTAGTAAAAGAAAAAGAACAAGTGATGGCCGACTTGAGTAATATGGCCAAGCAGTACGATTTGGCTATTAGCGAAAGCGAAGTAACCAACGAAAAATTAATAGAAGCTAGAGGACGTATTGAGCAATTAATGGATTCTTTAAAAATTTCTCAAAACAGTGTGAACAGTTTGTGGAGATACAAAAAGAAATTCCTTGCTTTAGAAGAAGAAATGGATGTTTTATTAGCCGAAAATGATCGTTTAAAAGTTGAAAACGAATTATTAGCATCTACTTTAGACAGTACCCAAGTACAATTAGCCCAACGCACCATGTTTACAGATTCGTTGTTAGTACAAAATACAGAACTAGCTGGTGTTGTTAAAGATGCCTCTATTTTACAGCCTGTAAACTTAAAAGGTTTTGGCGTTATTGAAAGAAGTTCAGGTAAATTAATACCAACTGAACGTGCCGGCAGAAGTGATAAACTGAGAATTTGTTTCACGGTTGCTAAAAACAAATTGGTTGCAAGTGGCGATAAAGAATTATTTGTTCAAGTTATCGATCCTTTTAATAATGTAATGGGCGTAAATGAGCAAATTCAATTCGAAGATACCGTACTTAATTATAGTTTGATTAGTATGTTCAACTACGAAAACAAAAATTTAGATATTTGCGAGTTTGTAACTTCAGCTTCTGGAAAGTTTGAAAAAGGTACCTATAAAATAAATGTCTTTAATGAAAATCAAATGGTTTCTACTTCAGAATTTACCTTGCAATAGACAATTAATTATAAATAATTGAAAAGACACCCACATTGTTGGGTGTTTTTTTTTAATGTATTATTCCGTTTATAATGGTTTTATCAATTAGATTTTCTCCAAAGGCATATGGTAATTGTTGGTATCCCGAAATAGGCTTGGTGATAATAATATTGGCCTTTTTGCCACGCGTAATGCTACCGTACATACTACTAAGACCTAGAGCGTAAGCGCCATTAATGGTGGCTGCATTAATAGCTTCTTCAGGAGTCAATTTCATTTTAATACACGCCAAGCTCAACACCAAATTCATATTGCCGCTAGGCGATGAACCTGGATTGTAATCTGATGCAATGGCTAATGGTAATCCTGCATCAATAATCGCTCTCGCGTTTGTGTACGGAATTCCCAAGAAAAATGAGCATTGCGGCAAAGCTACAGGCATTGTATTGGAACCTTGTAGCACTTTTATGTCGGCATCCGTAAGTTGTTCTAAATGATCTACCGATAACGCTTTGTGTTTAACGGCCAAGGCAACACCGCCAAAGGCATTAAATTGATTAACATGTATTTTGGGTTGTAAATTATAAGCTGCCGCTGCGGTTAAAATTCTATCCGTAACTTCTAGTGAAAAGTAACCTTTTTCACAAAACACATCAATATAATGAGCGAGTTGCTCCTCATATACTTGAGGTAGCATTTCATTTATTATCAGATCGACATATTCGGACGATTTATTTTTAAATTTTTCAGGAATGGCATGTGCACCTAAAAAACTAACTTTCACAAAGGCTTGCGTTTCTTTTTTTAAACGCTGAATAACCCGAAGTATTTTTAATTCAGATTCAACAGTTAAACCGTAACCAGATTTTATTTCAATAACGCCTGTACCGAGTTTGAGCAGTTTGTTAAGCCGTTTTAAAGCCGCTTCGTAAAGTTCGTCTTCAGATTTTTGGGCGAGTTTGTTAGCCGAATTGAGAATACCACCACCTTTTTTGGCGATTTCCTCATACGATAATCCATTAATTCTGCCTACAAAATCATCAATGCGGTCTTCTGCATATACCAAATGTGTATGAGAGTCACACCAACCGGGCAGCACTACTTTGCCGCGTGCATCAATCACTTTTTCAACATCTGGATAAGCGCAAAACTCCATGGGTCCGAATTCAACAATTGTATCGTTTTCAATAAGCAAATAGGCATTGTGCAAAACAGGTAATGTTTTCATATTAATACCTTTAACAATAGTAACATTGGTGTCGTGCACCTGCAGCAGCTCTTTTATGTTGGTTATAAGAATAGACATGTTTCAATTTATAAGTTGGTTGAAAATAAAAAGTGAAGTTAATTAAAAAAAATAAATATAAGACGTCTTGTTGACGTCGCATATTTTTTTGTAAGAGTCAAAAGAATCTACAATGTTTAAAGCCCAAACCTATATCTTTGAAATTCGAATCTTAAATGCTCCAATTTAAACCCTATTTTTGCAAATCGATTTTCAAAATAAAACCCGAATGCAACAAATGCCTCCACGCGCAGCCAAAATAAACACCACCTTAACCGTTCACAACGACCAGCGCAACGATCCGTATTTCTGGCTCAATCAACGTGATAATAAAGATGTAATTGAATACCTAGAAGCCGAAAACGCCTATTTTGAGCAGGAAACCAAACATCTGGAGGAGTTTAAAAACAATCTTTTTGCCGAAATGAAGGCGCGTATCAAAGAAGACGATACCTCCGTACCTTATAAATTTAATGGCTATTGGTATATCGTTAAATACGAAACCAATAAAGACTATCCCATATATATCAGAAGAAAAGAAACCTTAACCGCACCCGACGAAATTCTATTCGACTGCAACCAAATGGCCGAAGGTCACAGCTATTTTAAAATGGTAGGCTTGAGCGTGAGCCCCGATAATTCTAAAATTGCGTTCGGTCTCGATACCGTTGGAAGAAGAGATTACACTATTCGTATTAAAGATCTCATCACTGGTGAGATATACAACGATGCCATTGGCAATACCACTGGTTCGGCATCTTGGGCAAACGATAATAAAACCTTTTTCTACACCAAAAAAGACCAAAAAACACTTCGGGCCGATAGCATTCATAAACACCAATTGCAAAGCACCGATCCCGATACGTGTGTTTACGTTGAAACCGATGATACCTTCGGAGCGGCTGTTTATAAATCCAAGTCCCGACAATACATCATCATTGCTTGCTACAGTACCTTATCTAACGAGTACCACATACTAAATGCCGATAATCCTGACGGTGATTTTGTGTGTTTTCAAAAACGCATTAAAAATGTAGAATACAGCATTTCGCATTACCAGAATCATTTTTACATCGTAACCAATGCCAACGAGGCTTTCAATTTTAAGCTTATGAAAACCGAGGTAACACAAACGAGTATAGAGCATTGGGAAGAAGTGATTCCGCACAAAGAAGAAACACTTATTGAAGACATCGATATTTTTGATAAATATCTGGTCATTTCCGAACGCACCAATGGCTTAAGCCACATCAATATTATAAATTGGCAAACCCAAAAAAGTTATTACCTACCGTTCAATAACGAAACTTATACTGCTAGCACCAGCGTAAATGTAGATTTCGATACCGAAATACTTCGTTATAGCTACACATCGCTAACCACACCAGCTTCGTTAATAGACTTTAACATGCGTACCAAAACAAAAACCGTGTTGAAAAAGCAAGAAGTGATAGGTGATTTTAATGAAAACGATTACACGTCCGAACGGATCTGGGCAACCGCCCGCGACCAAACTAAAGTACCTATGTCTATCGTGTATAAAAAAGGCCTAAAAAAGGACGGCTCCAATCCCTTTCTGCTGTACGCCTACGGTGCTTATGGGGCTACAATGGATCCTTCATTTTCAAGCATTCGCCTTTCCTTGCTTGATAGAGGTTTTATCTTCGGAATTGCGCACATACGAGGTGGCGAATACCTCGGCCGACCCTGGTACGAGCAAGGCAAACTCCTTCAGAAGAAAAACACCTTTTTCGATTTTATAGATTGTTCGCAGTACCTTATAGACCAGAAATTCACCTCGCCACAACACCTGTATGCCATGGGCGGCAGTGCTGGCGGACTTCTCATGGGTTTTATCGCCAACGAAGCACCTAATTTATACAACGGCATTGTGGCAGCCGTACCATTTGTTGATGTGGTTTCAACCATGCTAGACGATAGTATTCCGCTTACCACAGGCGAATACGACGAATGGGGAAACCCGCACGAAGAAGCGTTTTACCACTATATAAAATCCTATTCACCTTACGATCAGGTAAAAGCACAAGACTATCCCAATATTTTAGTCACTGCGGGCTTTCACGATTCGCAAGTGCAATACTGGGAACCCGCAAAATGGGTTGCCAAAATGCGTGATTTTAAAACAAATAATGCCAAACTATACCTTAAAACCAACATGGAAGCTGGGCATCATGGTGCTTCTGGCCGCTTTGAATCGCTTAAAGAAGACGCCGAAGAATATGCCTTTTTATTAGACTTAGAGAATATATACGCCTAATTAAAAAAAAACTATTACTTTTGCTTGGTTTTAGGTATCATTTTTTTTGATATTGAGAAATAGCATTTATGAGAAACAAATTAAACGTTTATGATAATGTGTTAGACCTTATAGGCCACACACCACTTATCAGACTAAACAAAATGACTCATGGTTTTGATGGAGATTTTTACGCTAAAGTAGAAGCTTTCAATCCTGGTCACTCCTCCAAAGATAGAATAGCCTTATATATTATTGAAGAAGCAGAACGTCAGGGTATTTTAAAACCTAGCGATACCATTATCGAAACCACCTCAGGAAATACAGGTTTTAGTATCGCCATGGTGAGTATCATTAAAGGTTATAAATGTATTTTGGCAGTGAGTTCAAAATCATCAGGCGATAAAATAGATATGCTCAAGTCTATGGGCGCGCAAGTACATGTATGTCCAGCGCACGTAGCGGCCGACGACCCCAGATCCTATTACCAAGTAGCCAAACAAATTCATAGCGAGTTAAAAGGTTCTGTATATATCAATCAGTACTTCAATCAACTCAATATCGACGCCCACTACAAAACTACCGGTCCAGAAATTTGGGAACAAACCAAAGGTGAAATCACCCATTTGGTGGCGTGTAGTGGTACAGGCGGGACCATTTCTGGAACAGCAAAATATTTAAAAGAACAAAACCCGGAAATTAAAATTATTGGCGTAGATGCCTATGGTTCGGTACTTCAAAAATACCACGAAACCAAAGAATTCGACGAAAAAGAAATCTATCCATACCGCATTGAAGGTTTGGGTAAAAACTTGATTCCAACTGCCACCGACTTTGACGTAATAGATAGATTTATAAAAGTAACCGACGAGGATAGTGCCCATACAGCCAGAGAAGTTTCAAAAACTGAAGGTATTTTTGTAGGCTACACCAGCGGTGCCGTAATGCAAGCTTTAAAGCAACTTAACGAAGAAGGCATCTTTAAAAAAGAACATCTAGTAGTAGCAATATTCCCTGATCACGGCTCAAGATACATGAGTAAAGTTTACAGTGACAAATGGATGGAAGATCAAGGCTTTTTTGACAGTAAAAAATCTGCTTCCGAAACTATTCAATACATAAAGTGATATTTAATTAATATAAAAAAGCCCGTCAATTTTCGGTTGAAGGGCTTTTGTTGGTTAACAAAATTGTGAACATTAGTTCGTTATTTCTTATGTCACAAACGGATAATTAGCTAATTTTGCTCCAACTAACAGAAACTAATTTTTAAGTTAAATGAAAGATTTATTTGATAAAATATACCGCGACAAAGGACCTTTAGGAAAATGGGCTGCCCAAGCCGAAGGTTATTTTGTGTTTCCAAAATTGGAAGGTCAAATTTCTAATAGAATGAAATTCCAAGGAAAAGATGTCATCACTTGGAGTATCAACGATTACTTAGGTTTAGCAAATCATCCGGAAGTGCGCCAAATAGATGCAGAAGCGGCAGCCATGTACGGTTCAGCCTATCCAATGGGAGCACGTATGATGTCGGGTCACACCGAATTGCATGAAAAACTTCAAAATGAATTAGCTGAGTTTGTAAATAAAGAGGCAGCCTATTTGCTTAACTTTGGTTACCAAGGTATCATGTCAACCATCGATGCATTGGTGGCAAAAGACGATATTATTGTTTATGATGTAGATGCACACGCCTGTATTATTGACGGTGTGCGTTTACATATGGGGAAACGATTTACTTACAAACATAACGATATAGAAAGTCTTGAAAAAAACCTAGAACGCGCCACCAAAATGGCCGAACAAACTGGTGGTGGTATTCTTGTGATTTCTGAAGGTGTGTTTGGTATGCGTGGTGAACAAGGCCGACTTAAAGAAATAGCAGCGCTTAAAAACAAATATAAATTCAGATTCTTAGTTGACGATGCGCACGGTTTCGGAACCTTAGGAACAACAGGCGCCGGAACAGGCGAGGAGCAAGGCGTTCAAGACGAAATTGACGTGTACTTTGCTACATTTGCAAAGGCCATTGCCAGTACAGGAGCGTTCATTGCTGCCGATCAAGAAATTATTGATTACTTAAAATACAACCTGCGTTCGCAAATGTTTGCTAAATCATTGCAAATGCAATTGGTAGTTGGTGCCAGAAAACGCTTAGAAATGCTTAAAACTATGCCCGAACTTAAAGGCAAGTTATGGGAAAATGTAAACGCATTGCAATCAGGTTTAAAAGCCAGGGGTTTTGATATAGGAACAACACAAAGTTGTGTTACACCAGTATATCTAAAAGGAAGTATTCCAGAAGCCATGGCTTTGGTAAAAGACCTACGAGAAAACCACGGTATTTTTTGCTCAATTGTAGTGTATCCAGTAATTCCAAAAGGCCTTATTCTTTTAAGAATGATACCCACGGCAACGCACACCTTGCAAGATGTTGAAGATACCCTAGTCGCGTTCTCTGCCATCAGAGACCGCCTCGAAAACGGCACTTACAAACGCCTATCCGCCGCGGTTACCGCAGCCATGGGAGAATAAATAAATCAAAAGCCGCTTTAATGAGCGGCTTTTTTGTGTTCTTTGTTTTCTTCTCAGTAAACCATTTTTAAACAACCCTTTCAGGGTTTGTAACCCTGAAAGGGTTTAACAGAGCAATGTTATCAAAACGCTGAACATGATACCATAAGCTTCCAGAAAAAAAATCCGTTCCTATCCGTGTCAAAAAGCATCCGTGCCTATCAGTGATATCCGTGAGAAAAAGAATCCGCGTAAATCCGTGCGTGCCATCCGCGTCATAAGTGATAATAAATAATCTGCGCCTATCAATGCCATCAGAGAGACACTTTAAAAATCCTTCCGCATCGTCTGTCGTTTCCGATAAACCTTCGGATCAAAATGTTTCCACAACTGTTGTATAGCCATATTGTCTTCCAATTCCGGGGTTCTAATACACGTCTCTATTCCTTTTTCCTTAAAAGTTTTATAATACTCATCAAAAATAATAGCCGTCACGCCCTTATTTTGATACTCAGGATGAATTCCTATTAAATAAAAAACAACCGTTTTGCTGTGCTTCTTGGCTTTCAAAATATGTGTAAACCCAAATGGAAACAGCTTTCCTTTTGTTTTTTGAATAGCCTCCGAAAAGGATGGCATCACAATAGCAAAAGCAATCAAATTATCATCCTTATCTACCACAAACTTTACATACTCAGGATTGACAAAAGGAATAAATTTCTTCTTAAAATAAGTCTTTTGTATATCCGATATCTTCACAAAAGACGACAATGCCGAGTACGAGGTGTTAAACAAATCAAACATTTTATCCACATAAGGCATGATGTCTTTGGTATTGCTAAAAGTGATGGACTTGAGCTGGTATCGGCGTTTGATTAGTTCCTGGGCTTTAACAAACAAATTAGGATCCACATTATTAAACGAGAAAATACTTTCAATGTATCCTTTTGCTTTATGGTAACCGTGCGCGGTATAATGTTTTAAATAATAGTCGTGGTTGTACCAAGTAATCATAGGACCAACGGCTTCAAAGCCTTCCGTTACAATACCAACCTTGTCTAAATTAGAAAATCCAACTGGACCTTCGCAATACTCTAGTAGCTTTGTTTTGCCATAAGTTTCAATCGTTTCTAAAAGCGCTTTACTCACTTCTAAATCGTTAATAAAATCAAACCAACCAAAACGCATTTTCTTTTGGTTAAGGTCATTCACTTCTAAGTAATTCACAATACCAGCAATTCTACCCACAAGCTCGTCACCTTTGTAAGCGAGGTATAAAGTGGCTTCAGCATCTTTAAAAATTGGGTTTTTCTTTCGGTTGAAAGTTTCAGTCTCTTGCGAAATAATAGGCGGAACCCAGTACTTATGGTCTTTGTATAACTTAAACGGAAACTTAATAAACGCTTCTAAGTCCTTTTTAGAACTGATCTCTTTTACGATAATCATAGATTAAATTTGGGAGTCATCAAAATCAACTGCTTTCTTATTACCACGATTGCGATTAGACTGTCGTTCACCTTCAGCTTTCGCGTCATTGTCATTGTCAATTTTTTTGTCCTTATGGAAATCAAAACGATAACTCGCGCCCAAATTTACACTAAATACAGAAGGCGTGTCTTTAGTGTTAAAAGTAATGGCTGTGTCTAACTGAAAGTCTTTGGTCCACAAATACGCACCGCCAAATCTAAAAAGATTATCGGCATAAAAATCACTTTTTATACCTTGGGTTTCTCCAAAAATAACCCATTGTGGCGTAATGGAATGCGTCAACGTAAGTATGTATTGAAATTCGGAGAAGTCATTGCCAATTCTATTCATGATAAAATTAGTCACAAAAACCCATCCACCAGAAAAATTATTCTGAGTGGCTACCGCTACTTTCGGACTGATACCATCGGCATCGGGTGGTGTAAACGGATTGTTTTCCGAGTCTAAATTAATACCGGTATAAACCGCTACAGCTGGTATGAGCGACTTCCATTTAAATTGTCGGTTGGCTTTCCAACTATATAAATTAGGTTTTTCTTCCCCAGCATTTTTATAAGGGTCATAAACCAAATACTGCGCACCAATGGTGAAATTCTTAAAATTAGCACGGCTGTTTTCCGAAGGAATAGAAGACCTAAGATCTTTAAAAGTATCATTTTGATAACTGCCTTGCACCCGTATTTCTAATTCTTCAAAAAACAGTCCATAGCGTGCAGCGAAGTCTATACCAAAACCCGCAACTTCATACTGTAATGGTGTGTGTTTTTCATTGATGCTGTAAGGTCCCATTTCAAACTGAAGCACATTGGTGCCTACTGAGAAGGCACTTTGCGAAACACCGGGGCGATTAGAATTGATTACCTCGGTATATTGTGCTGTAGCTATCATAAACGAAGCAGAAAATGCCACGATCAAGTATATTTTTAGTCTTTGCATTGTATATGGATTGTGTTCAAATATAGAGATTTTATGCAATTTTTATGTAATTATAACCCTATTTCATGGCTAAGTATTGTAATTTTGAAAAAATTTTTATCTCATGCTTCAAACAGCATCATTTATAGGTGTTTTAAAAACCTTACTTATCATTGTTTTGATGTACTATGGCTTCAAATTATTGATGAGAATTTTGGCGCCATGGTTACTAAAATACGCCGCTCAAAAAATGAAAAAGAAATTTGGCGACGCTTTTCAGCAAGCGCAACAATCCCAATCTAAAACCACAGACGAAGGCAAAACCGTTATAGATTCTATGCCAGACCAAGAAACCAAATCAAATAAAAAGGTAGGCGAATATATAGATTTCGAAGAAATTGATTAATTTTCAACCTTAAGGTTTAAACTCTATTCATGCACATTTCTTATTCAAGTTTACTGAAACACGTTGCAGTGATCGCTGCTTTCGTAATCATATCATTAGCCTATTTTAGTCCTGTTCTTCAAGGAAAAGAAATTTTCCAAAGCGATATCATGCATTATATTGGCATGAGCAAACAGCAAAAGGATTTTAAAGCTGCAAACAATCAGGAAACCTATTGGACCAACAGTGCCTTTGGAGGTATGCCAACTTACCAGCTCGGCGCGCGGTATAGCAACCATTATATCAAAAGTTTAGATGCTGCTTTAAGATTTTTACCGCGTCCTGCTGATTATCTGTTTCTCTATTTTATAAGCTTTTACATTTTTCTTATAAGCCTAAAAGTCGATTTTAAATTAGCAGCATTGGGCGCTTTGGCATTTGGATTTTCAACCTATTTAATTATTATTCTCGGGGTTGGTCATAATAGCAAGGCTCATGCCATCGCTTATATGCCGTTGGTTTTGAGTGGTATTGTGTTGGCTTTTAACAAGAAATACATTTATGGTTTTTTACTCACTTCGGTCGCTATGGCTCTAGAAATAAGTACCAACCATCCGCAAATGACCTACTACTTAATGTTGCTGGTTTTAGTGTTAGGGCTTACATATCTTATTAAAGCATTTAAAGAAAAAGAACTACCTCATTTTTTTAAAACTGTTGGTATACTATCAGTTGCCGTTGTCATCGGCTTGGTATTAAATGCAGCACCACTCATGGCAACTCAAGAGTATGTGCAAGAAAGTACCCGTGGTAAAAGCGACATCACCGTCAATCCAGATGGTTCAGACAAGCCCGAATCCACAGGCTTAGATAAAGAATATATTACCGAATACAGCTACGGTATTACTGAAACTTTCAACCTGTTTATCCCAAGATTTATGGGAGGTGGCAGTTATGAAGATGTAGGTAAAGAATCCCAAACCTATCAGTTTTTTAAAGATCAAGGTGCGTCGCCAATTCAAGCATTAGAGGCTACCAAAAGCACACCAACCTATTGGGGCGCGCAGCCCATTGTGGAAGCACCAGCTTATATTGGTGCCGTGGTTATTTTCTTATTTGTGCTAGCATTGTTCCTCTTAAAAGGTTCCGTTAAGTGGTGGTTACTAGCTGGAACAATCATGTCGCTATTGTTATCCTACGGAAAAAACTTAGAATTTCTAACAGAATTTTTTATCAACTACGTGCCGCTTTATAACAAATTTAGAGCCGTGAGTTCCATTCAAGTAATTTTAGAACTCTGTGTTCCGGCATTGGGTATTTTGGGGCTTCAGCAGTTGTTTAAAACCGATAATCAAAAAATTAAACTTAAAGCCCTTAAAAACACCGTTTTTGTAACTGCCGGAATTGCACTGGTCTTCTTGTTATTTAAAGATGCCCTTTTAGACTTTGTAGGCGCCAACGATGGGTTTTACCGTCAGAATTATGGCAACGAATTTATCGATGCTGTAACGGACGATAGAAAGTCGATGTTTACTTCGGATACTATTAGAACTTTGGTTTTGGTATTGTTATCTGCTGGGGTTTTACTGGCATTTGTGACTTCAAAAATTGATAAACTCAAAACGGTGATTGGCTTAGCGGTTTTGATATTTTTTGACTTGGTTATGGTAAACCGTAACTACGTTAACAACGATAATTTCGTGTCCTCAATTCAAGTGAATAAACCCTATCAAGCCAATGCAGCCGACATTGAAATCATGAAAGATGATGGCCATTTTAGAGTATTTGACTTGAGTAATGATGGACGACGTTCTCCTGCAAAGGCTTCTTATTTTCACAATAGTTTAGGGGGTTATCATGCCGCTAAATTGGGTCGTTATAATGATGTATATAATTTTTATGTGTTGAATAATAACATCAATGTTTTAAATATGTTGAACACCAAATACATTATTATTGAAAACGAAGAAGGTGCTATTTTTCCTTATAAAAATGAGGAATCCAACGGCAATGCGTGGTTTGTAAACGAAGTTCAAACCTTGTCTAACGAAGATGAGGTGCTGCTATCTCTAGATACTTTAAATCACAAGAAAATCGCCGTAACCAGCGAAGATTTAGGCTTAAAACGCAACTTTAAAACCGATTCTACTGCGGTAATTAATTTGGTGGAATACAAACCTAATTATCTTAAATACCAATCCAATAACCAATACGAAAGCCTAGCAGTGTTTTCTGAAATTTATTATGCCAACGGCTGGAAAGTTTTAGTAGATGGTAATGAACAACCATATTATAGACTCAATTACCTATTGAGAGCATTACCTTTAGAAGCCGGCCAACACACCATTGAATTCAAGTTTGAACCCGAAGTGGTAGAAAAAGGCAGTAGCATTATGCTTGCTGGCGCTTTTGTATTTGGAATATTACTGATAGGCGGATTGTACTATCAATTCAAAAGGTCTCCAGAGAAGGAAGATAAATAAAAACAGTCTGGTTAATGTTGTATAAATGAAGTCTAAAAAAGTACTCATTATCGCTTATTATTGGCCGCCAGCTGGTGGACCAGGCGTACAACGTTGGTTGAAATTCGTAAAGTATTTGCCAGATTTCGATATAGAGCCGGTAGTTTACGTTCCAGAAAATGCAACCTATCCCATTACAGATGAAACCTTGTTGAATGAAATTCCGAGTAACATCACCATCTTAAAGCAACCGATTAAAGAACCCTATGCACTTGCGTCTTTAGTGTCTAAAAAACAAACCAAATCACTGTCTTCTGGAATTATAACCAGCGAAAAAAAACAATCGCTTTTAGAGCGCTTGCTGTTGTTTGTAAGAGGTAACTTTTTTATTCCTGATGCACGTGCTTCCTGGGTGCGACCGTCAGTGGATTTTTTACGTGAATACCTAGATAATAACGACATCAATACCATTATTACCACCGGACCACCACACAGTGTGCATTTAATTGGACTCGGGTTAAAAGCACAATTAAAGCTAAACTGGATTGCAGATTTTAGAGATCCATGGACTACCATTGGATATCACAAGGCTTTAAAGCTCATGCCATATGCTAAAAACAAACATCTTCGGCTAGAGCATGAGGTGTTAACCAATGCCAACCATATCGTTGTTACAAGTCAACTAACTAAAACGGAATTTTCAACAAAAACCAAACAGCCCATTTCCATTATCACCAACGGATTTGATAATGTAGACACCATAATCGTACCTAAGAAATCCGATTTTGTAATGGCACATATCGGTTCCTTGTTATCAAAGCGCAACCCTAAAATCTTATGGAAGGTACTTTCGGAATTGGTGGCTACCAACACCGATTTTAAAAACCACTTCCGATTAGAACTGGCAGGTATCATTAGCCATGAAGTATTCGATTCTATAGAACACTTCGGACTCACAGCTTACACAAAAAACCTTGGATATTTAAGTCACCAAGAAGCACAAAAACTACAGCGAAGCGCTCAGGTATTACTACTGATTGAAATAGATTCCGAAGATACCAAAGCCATCATCCCTGGAAAACTATTTGAATATATGGTTTCGAATACCCCAATTTTAGCGATTGGCCCGCAAGATGCTGATGTTTCAAAACTTATTAAAGACACCAATACGGGGATTTATGCAACCACCATGGATGCGCCTACCATAAAGAGACATATCTTAGCGTATTTTAGCCGGTATCAAAATAACACACTAGAATTGTACCCCATTGGACTTGAAAAATACAGCCGTAAAATGCTTACCAAACGCCTATCCGAAATCATCAAATGGGAATAGTTAAAAGCCAATCTATTCAAAACACATTCAGCACCTACTTGGGCTTTGGGTTAGGCGCCGTTAACACCTTGTTTCTTTACACCCATTTTCTCACCGATGCGTATTATGGTTTGGTAGCTTTTATTTTGTCTACTTCCAACATTATCATGCCACTTATGGCCTTTGGGGTACACAATAGCATTATTAAATATTACTCGTCCTATCGCACCAAGCATTCTATACAATCATTTTTAACGATGATGCTGTTTTTGCCCTTACTGGCAATCATACCAATCGGCGGTATGGGTTATCTTGCTTTTGATGTGATTGTGGAATCGCTGTCTGTAAAAAATCCCATAGTTAGCGATTATGTGGCACACATTTATCTTGTAGCCATCGCCATGGCTTACTTTGAAGTATTTTTTGCCTGGAGTAAGGTACACATGCAAACCGTGTTTGGTAATTTTATGAAAGAAGTCTTTCACCGATTGGCCATTATGATTCTTTTGTTTACCGTGCATTTAGAATGGCTGAGTATTCCAGCTTTTGTCAATGGGGTAGTAGTTGTATATTTAGTAAGAATGCTTATTATGAAAATAACAGCTTTTAGTATTCAATTTCCAAAACTCCGATTTCATAAGGTGTCTAATTTTAGAGAAGTATTTTCGTATTCTGCTATAATTATCATAGCGGGTTCGGTAGCTACTTTGCTGTTAGACATCGACAAGTTTATGCTCAACTATTACATTCCCATTGAGGAAGTTGCCTATTACAGCGTAGCAGTTTTTATTGCAACGGTCATATCTGTACCACAACGCGCTATGCATCAAATTTTAGCACCGTTAAATGCTAAGTTTTTAAACGAAGACAACCTGCCTGAACTTCAAAACTTGTATCTGAGAAGTTCCATAACGCTCTTCACTGTAAGTGGCTTGATATTTTTACTCATTGTGTTAAATATTAATCAGTTGTATAAAATAATTCCTAATCAATTTTCAATAGGCTTATATGTGGTGTTTTTTATCAGTGCCGCCAAATTGTTTGATAGTTTATTAGGAAGTAATAACGCCATCTTATTTAATAGTCAATATTATAGGGTAGTGGTATTATTGGGTGTTATTTTGGCAATAGCTACGGTAGTATTTAATTTAATATTTATTCCAATATTTGGTATCAATGGCGCTGCTTTTGCAACTTTCTTGGCCATGGTTTTGTACAATGTTTTTAAACTCTTTTATGTAAATAGAAAATTTAAAGTGCAACCAATTTCTTCTAAAACGGTGGCGCTAACTGCTATAATTGTTGTGAGTATGATAGTGTTTTACTTCTGGGAATTTCCTTTTCATCCATTAATAAATATAATTTTGAAATCGGCTTTAATAAGCTTGAGTTATGCCGTTATGGTAATAAAGTTTCAAATTTCTGAAGACGTCATAGCAGTGTTTCGTGCTTACAAGAAAAAATAAAACGGGAGTATTATAAACGAGAAAATCCCACAAGGTGCTTTGAGGCATACGTCTTGCAGGACTTTCTAACTAACCAACCAAAATTATGTTTACTTTCTGTTTTTTTACTGTCGGCTACGTCTTGAGCTTGTAGCTTGAGTATTGCTTGAATTACTTCTACTTTGCGTAACTCTTGTGCTGTTATTAGATGTACGAGAATTTTGTGTGTTTGGTTTTCGTACATTGCTATTATTTGTTTTTCTGTTCACTTGAGACATGTTTCTAGTGTTGTTTGTCACAGTGTTAGCACCAGAAATTCTAGTAGTAGAATTTGTTGGTCTAACTGTGGCATTATTGTTAACACGATTATTACTTTGAACGTTTCTTACCGCATCAGAATTATTATTTCTGTTTGTTTGAGTCGTCCTAACAGCAGCGCTATTACTTCTTGTACTATTCTGTCTAGTCGCAGCATTGTCAGTGCTTCTTGTACTGTTTTGTCTTGTTGAAGCATTACTATTTCTTCTGTCAGTATTAGTGCTTCTAACCGAGTTATCATTATCTCTTCTAGTTGAATTAGAAGCTACACGACTGTTATTATCGGTTCTATAACTGTCGCTTATGCGAGCATCATTGGTGCGTCTGCCATTTACTAAGGCTTGTCCTCGACGGCTATTGATATCTACCACATGGCGGTAATTATTAGTGTAAGGTCTATAATATGTATATCTTACTGGCTGATAATAGGTGCGATAAGGGATTGGTCTTACAATGCAATAGTTATAAGCAGGAATCGTATAAAAACGGTGCCATGGTCTGTACACATAGCCTCTGTTATAAACATTTATAAATCCGTTGTAGTGGCTAAATACATTGTTTCGGTAGAATACGTTTAATCCTCCAAGACGTACTATTCTTCCAAAGTTATTGTAGTGTACAAATACATTTCCAATTTGATTTACACGTCCGAAGTAATCATAATAAATCGGGGTGTGTAATATCTGAACTACCGCACCAAAATCGTCGTATTGAACATATGGATTGTAGTTAAATCCAGTGTTGAAACTTATAGATACGTTTGGTGAATTAAAACCAGCGTTTACATTAGGTCCGTAATTGGGCAAATAGAAATCGAATTGCCCATCAGGAAACACCGAAAATTCAATATTACCTTCTACAAAGATGAAAGAATTTCCATAACCATTCACAAAACTATTAGTTGAAGAATGGGCTTCAAAAGTGTTGTTACTTGCGCTTACAGTATTTCCTATAAGAAACATCGCTGTAAATAAAAAGGCTAGATTTTTCATAATTGTAGGGTTTTAAATTAAACTCATTTATCAATTTACAAACAGCGTGCCAAAAAACGAAAATAGAGTTTATGATGCTGTAAATCAATATTAAAAAAATTTTAGTGGTAGAAAATTTATACAATTGTTAAAGAGGGTATTAATAATCAGCACATTTTTTTTTACTTTTATTTCATTGTAATCCCTTTTCAGAATTTTTTCAAACAGATGAAATCAGAACAGCACCATTGCTTAAACTGTGGCTACGAATTAGAAGATGATTTTGAGTTTTGTCCGCATTGTGGACAAAAAACCGAGGATAAGCTTACCATCGGTGTCTTGTTTTATAATACGATTTCAAACTATTTTTCATTTGATGCGCGCTTTTTAAAGAGTTTTGTGCCGCTGATCTTTAGACCTGGATACTTGCCCGCGAAGTTTCTAGAAGGTAAGCGTTTACTGTATTTGCATCCAGCCCAAATGTATTTATTTATATCAGTGATTTTCTTTTTTATTTTTTCATTCAGTGTTAGAGAGCAAGTGCAAGCTGTTAATAAAGCCGTTCAGAAAGCGACGTTACTAGACAGTCCTGATAAGGCAGTCAAAAAATTTAGTGTAGAGTTAGACACACTTCAAACACAAAAAATAGCTTCAGTACTTAAGGAGAATCAAAAGCAATTAAATATTCCTGATGAAGATTTAAAGGAAATAGATTCCGTGCTCAAAGGAAACAATGCCAGAGTAGTTTCTAGCAATGGTTTTCCGCGATACAGGGAGCGCGAGCTGGACTCGTTAATTTCCTTAAATAAAACTGATGACGAAATATATGCTTTTATGGGTTTAAAGTCGGATGCCACTTATTTGACTAGACGCCTATTTAAACAGCTTTTAAAATTTCATAAAACTAAAGATGGTGGCACCATTTTACAAACATTCTATGATAGTATACCAATTGTATTATTTTTCCTGTTACCGCTGTTTGCCTTGTTTTTAAAAATCTTGTATTTCAATAAAGGTACCTATCCGCACCATCTGGTTTTTAGCTTTTATTATTTTGCTTTTGTGTTTGCTGTTTTAAGTATATTCACCATTCTAAATTTAAATTGGGAGATTTACGAATTGGTTAATACACTGTTCATTTTAGCCTTATTTGTGTATTTGTTTTTAGCCATGAAACGCTTTTACAGACAGGGCGTGTTTCTTACTATTTTCAAGTTTGGCGTATTAAGCTTTAGCTTTCTATTATTTATAACGCCTATTACGGCAATATTCCTAATTTTTTATGCTTTATTATTTTACTAAACATGCACACAAATGTTTCAAAATAACATTAGTAAAGCTTTTCTTTTAAAAACTTTGCGGTGACCGATTTCTTATTCTTAACGAGTTCCTCAGGGGTGCCTTCAGCAACCAAATAACCACCTTCAGAACCGCCATCCGGACCTAAGTCAATAATATGATCAGCGCATTTAATCAAATCTAAATTGTGCTCAATCACGATGATAGAATGACCTTTTTCTATCAATGCATTAAAAGATTTCAGTAACTTTTGTATATCGTGAAAATGTAATCCCGTTGTAGGTTCATCAAAAATAAATAAAGCATTGTCACTTTGGCTACCTTTTCCAAAAAACGAGGCTAATTTGATGCGTTGTGCCTCACCACCCGATAGAGTGGACGAACTTTGTCCTAACGTTACATAACCTAAGCCAACATCTTGTAAA
Source organism: Paucihalobacter sp. (assembly GCF_036825875.1). Taxonomy (NCBI): domain Bacteria; kingdom Pseudomonadati; phylum Bacteroidota; class Flavobacteriia; order Flavobacteriales; family Flavobacteriaceae; genus Paucihalobacter; species Paucihalobacter sp. Next base: position 51,303 of record NZ_DAISXK010000001.1, read on the forward strand.
GGCTGTAATTTCTTTTGAACTTTAGATTGATTGTGCTTGTCAAAAAAGGCAATGGCATCGTCAATAGTAAGATTTAAAATATCGTGAATGCTGTGATTTTCAAATTGTACTTCTAACACTTCCTTTTTAAATCGCTTGCCATTACAAGTTTCACAAGTAAGATGCACATCGGCCATAAATTGCATTTCAATAGTAACTTCGCCTTCACCTTTACAGGTTTCGCAACGGCCACCATCCACATTGAACGAAAAGTGTTTGGCTTGATAATTTCTAATCTTACTCAGTTTTAAACCTGCAAACAAAGCTCTGATGTCGTCGTAGGCTTTAATATAGGTAACGGGATTTGAACGCGACGACTTTCCAATGGGGTTTTGATCGACAAATTCAACGTGTTTGATATTGCTAAAGTTCCCTTCTATACCATCAAACTGACCAATTTTATCACTCACACCAGTGAATTGCTTTTGCAAGGCAGGATACAGCAATGTTTTTACCAAAGTACTTTTACCGCTTCCAGAAACTCCCGTAATCACCGTTAAACAATTTAACGGGAAACGCACATCAATGTTCTTCAAATTGTTTTCTCTTGCGCCTTTAATGTCTATATAATATTTTGTAGAACGTCTTTTCTTAGGAATGGCAATAGACATGCGACCACTTAAATATTGTGCGGTTAAGGAATCCGATTTTAAGATGGTTTCAAAATCACCTTGTGCAACTACTTCACCGCCAAGGGTGCCAGCTTCCGGCCCAATGTCAATAATATCGTCAGAAGCCTTCATCATGTCTTCGTCATGTTCTACAACAATAACGGTGTTGCCTAAATCCCTTAAAACTTTTAAAACTTGAATGAGCTTTTCGGTATCTTTTGGATGCAATCCTATACTGGGTTCATCTAAAATATACATAGAACCGACCAAACTACTGCCCAAGGACGTAGCAAGATTTATACGCTGACTTTCACCTCCCGACAAGGTATTCGAACGGCGGTTTAGAGTCAGGTAGTCTAAACCAACATTACTTAAAAATTGTAGCCTGTTTTGTATTTCGGTTAATAGGCGTTTGGCGATTTGTGTATCGTAAACATTCAGCGTTAAATTGCTAAAGAAATTTTTTAATTCTTTTACTGGTAATTCTACTAAATCCGAAATGGTTTTGTTACCAACCTTCAAATAATTTGCCTCTTTACGCAATCGTGTGCCATTACAAACTTTACATTTCGTTTTACCACGGTATCGCGATAGCATCACTCTATTTTGAATTTTATAAGCTTTAGATTCTAATTCTGCAAAAAAGCTGTTGAGTCCTTCAAAATATTGGTTGCCATTCCAAATAAGTTGTTTTTGTTCCGCGGTTAATTGAAAATATGGCTTATGTATAGGGAAGTCAAATTTATGTGAATTGTTTACCAACTGGTCGCGATACCAACTCATACTCTCGCCACGCCAAGGAAAAATAGCGTTTTCATACACCGATAAGGCTGAATTAGGAATCACTAAATCATCATCAATTCCAATCACATCGCCATAACCTTCGCAATTAGAGCAAGCACCATAAGGATTGTTAAAGCTAAACAAATGTACGTTGGGTTCAAGAAATGTAAGACCATCTTCTTCAAATCGGTTATTGAACGAAGTATTACTGTTATTCGATAAATTTTCAACAATACAAGTACCTTTTCCTTCAAAAAAAGCGGTTTCTACGGCATCGGCAAGACGGTTGTAGAAATCGTCGTCATCTTTGGTGATTATACGATCTATTACCAAATATAAATTATTGTTTTTAAGTGTGGTTAGGTTACATTGATCCATGCGTAAAACCTCTTCATTTACCTTAATACGCGCGTAACCTTGCTGTTGTAGCACTTTTAATTTATCTTCTAATGTTCTGCCTTCTTCGAGCGAAATAGGAGAAAGCAATAAAAGCTTTTCACCTATTTCGTGCGTTTTAATATGCTTAATGACATCACTGGTAGTTTCCTTCTTAATAATATTACCAGTGGATGGTGAATAGGTAAGGCCAATTCTGGCAAACAATAATTTAAGATAATCGTAAATCTCAGTAGTGGTGCCAACGGTCGATCTAGGATTCGTAGAATTCACCTTTTGTTCAATAGCGATGGCAGGCGCAATGCCTTTGATATAATCTACCTTGGGCTTGTTAAGGCGACCGAGAAACTGACGGGCATAACTAGACAAACTTTCAACGTAGCGTCGTTGTCCTTCAGCATATAAGGTATCAAAGGCTAAACTAGACTTACCCGAACCAGAAAGTCCTGTAATAACAACTAGTTTGTGCCTCGGAATAACAACATCAATATGCTTGAGATTGTGCAAACTAGCACCTTTAATAATAATATATTGTTTAGGGTTTACCTCTAAATTTGTAGTATTCATAGCAGCTTTTAAAACAAGTTTTGCAAAGATACGATAAGTATTTCATCGTAAAAAGCAGAGTATAGGACAATTAAAATGTTAAATTTTCGACTTAATTTTTGGTATTCCAAAAATATTGTTGTTATATTTGAACTCAATTCTAATAAAGCAAGTGCCTATATTATAAAATTACTTTAAACTATTAACCCCAAACAAAACGAAGTTTTGTTCTTAAAGTAATGATTATGAGACAGGAGCTTAACACTGATTCAGTTTTAGTGCGTAATTACATCGAAGGAGATGAGCACGCACTATCTACCTTAGTCTACAGACACAAACAGAAAATTTACAGTTTTATTTACTCAAAAGTATTAGACAGAGATGTTACTGAAGATATTTTTCAGGACACTTTTATAAAAGTAATTCGTACTTTAAAGTTGGGTAAATATAACGAGGAAGGAAAGTTTCTACCTTGGGTTATGCGTATTGCGCATAATTTGGTAATTGACTATTTCCGTAAAAATAACCGCATGCCTAAATTCGACAACTCAGGTGAGTTTAGTATTTTTTCGGTATTAGGCGATTCTACCTTGAACGCAGAGAAACGAATGATTAAAGATCAAATAGATTCAGACGTGCGTCGTTTAATTGATGAACTTCCCGAAGACCAGCGCGATGTATTGGTAATGCGCATGTACAACGATATGAGTTTTAAAGAAATATCCGAACGTACGGGCGTAAGTATTAATACAGCATTGGGAAGAATGCGTTATGCTCTTATTAATTTAAGAAAGGTAATCGAGCAAAATAATATCATTTTAACAAATTGATATAATAATATTAGTTTTGTTGCGTTTTAATTTTATCTAACCCGATAAATTATGAAAATGGCAAAACTTTACTCTCAAGAAAAACCTCAAAATCAAATTGATGACCTACAACCAAAGAAGGAAACATTAGATTTCATTCTTAATTATTCAAAGGCTTTAAGTGTTATACATTGTAATAAAAAGAAGTTTGAAGCGCTTCTTAATTAATTGAAGAAAATCCTGATTGAAAAATCAGGATTTTTTTATTTTATAATACTGGTCTAACACCGATTTACGACCAATGGTCTTGGTAATGATATCTTTATCTAAATCCCATCCACGCGCTGGTGAATATTGTCGACCATACCAAATAATTTGAAGGTGTAAATCATTCCACAAGGCTTCCGGAAATAAACGCTTGGCATCTTTTTCGGTTTGTACCACGTTTTTACCATTGCTGAAATTCCAACGATACATCAGTCTATGAATATGCGTGTCTACTGGAAATGCTGGAATTCCAAAGGCTTGAGACATGACTACCGCTGCCGTTTTATGGCCAACCGCAGGCAGGGCTTCTAAAGCTTCATAGGTTTGTGGCACCTCACCACCGTACTTGTCAATCAAGATTTTGGAAAGCCCATAAATGCCTTTGCTTTTCATTGGCGATAAACCAACTGGTCGTATAATCGCTCTAATCTCTTCAACGCTTAACTTTACCATATCATAAGGATTGTTGGCACGTTCAAATAATAAAGGCGTGATTTGATTGACGCGCACATCGGTACTTTGTGCTGAAAGTAGCACTGCAATTAATAAAGTGTAAGGATCTTTATGGTCTAAAGGAATTGGGATTTCAGGGTATAAGTCATTTAACGTATTTATAACAAATTCAACCTTTTCTCGCTTGGTCATATATCGTAATTTTACAAAAATCAAAGTTAAAGAATTATGACCAATTTAAAAGCAGGAGATAAGGCACCAAATTTTAGTACTTTTAATCAGGATGGAAAAACAGTTTCCTTAAGTGATTTCAAAGGGAAGAAATTAGTCTTATTTTTCTACCCAAAAGCCAGTACGCCTGGTTGTACAGCTGAAGCGTGCAATTTAAGTGACAATTACCAAAAGTTTAAAGACAATGGTTATGCTATTTTAGGCGCTAGTGCCGATAGCCAAAAACGTCAAGCTAGTTTTAAAGAGAAATATGGCTTTCCATACGATTTATTGGCAGACGAAGATTTATCAGTTATCAATGCTTTCGGTGTATGGGGACCTAAAAAGTTTATGGGTAAGGAATACGACGGTATTCACAGAACCACTTTTGTCATTGACGAAAATGGTGTAATCGAATCCGTTATTGATAAAGTAAAAACTAAAGAACACGCGAGTCAGATTTTATAATCGGAACTAAACCAAATAAAAAAGCACGATTTAAATTATTAAGTCGTGCTTTTGATTTTATGTAGGGTTTGTTTATTTAGCTATCGTGCATAACCTCTTCGGCTTCATAACCAAACAAAGACTTTTCTTTTATAAGATTAGCAACACCTTCAGGCATCATAGCTTCCCAACCTGTTTCGCCTGCAGAAATCATTCTTAAAACTTCTCTGGAAAAGACTTTCAGATTTTTTTCGTCATATTCTGTTATATCTACCACCTTACCGTTATATTTAAAGAATTTGTACAATTCTTTCATCCGTGGGTGAACTTTTAAGTTTTCACTAGTAGTAAGGCTGCCATCCTCGTTTAGCATCGGATACAAATACACCCTTAAATCTTTAAAGAATAATTTACCGAAAGCTTCTAAAATACCACCGCTTAAATGACGGTAATATTTTTCATCAAAAATATCTACTAAATTATTGACACCCATGGTTAAACCTATACGTTCTTTGGTGTACAACGAAAAGTATTCAACTAGCTTATAATACTCTTGAAAATTCGAAATTAGCACGGTCTGACCTAATGAACACAGCAAACGCGCTCTGTCCATAAAATCTTGTTCATCTATTTCACCTTCTGCACGCAAGTTAGACAAGGTGATTTCAAAAACAGTTTGTGTGTTTTTTTCATCTACTTTATTTTCCTTGATAAACATGTCGTAACTCTTTTTAAACATATCCATATTTACCTTGGTAACAGGTCTAAAACTACCTCTTAATGCGAGAATATTTTTCTTGTACAACACTGCCGCTGGTAGCACGTTATTTCCGTCTGGTGCAAACATAACCGCATCGGTCATGCCATTTTTAACCAGTTGCAAACTCATTAGTCGGTTGTCAACGTTTTTATATGCGGGTCCTGCAAAGTTAATTGTATCAATTTCTAACTGGTCTTTATGCAGGTGGTCGTACAGATAACGCAGTAATTTACGAGGAGTGTTGTGTTTATAAAAAGCACTGTATATTAAATTAGTACCGAGAATACCTAGTGTTTCCTGCTGTAAACGTGCATCATGTTCTTTAAATCTAACGTGCAACACAATTTCATTGTAAGCCTGATCAGGCTCTAATTGGTACTTGATACCAACCCAACCATGTCCTTTAAATTTCTTTGCGAAATCTATGGTGGCTACGGTGTTGGCATACGAAAAAAATATTCTATTAGGGTTTTCGGAGCGGTCAATCCGTTCTTCTATAAGTTTAATTTCGTGATTCAGCATTTTGCGCAAACGTGCCTCGGTAACGTAACGTTTGTCTTTTTCTATTCCGTAAATAGCGTCGCTAAAAGATTTATCGTAAGCAGACATAGCTTTAGCAATGGTACCAGAAGCACCACCAGCTCTAAAGAACTGTCTAACAGTTTCTTGACCAGCACCAATTTCAGAAAAAGTACCGTAAATATTTCTGTTTAGGTTGATGCGCAATGCTTTGTCCTTAATTGAGGGAATCGTCTCAATTATTTGATCACCTTTTATGGTGATTTCGTTGTCTTTTTGGGCCCTATCTTCCATGCTACAAAGATATCAAATAAACCACGCATTCAAAATAATAAAGTTATTTTTGCACAAACTTAACAGCATTGAAAGTAACATTTTTAGGCACTGGAACTTCACAGGGTGTACCTGTTATTGGAAGCACGCATCCAGTTTGTTTAAGCAGAAATCCAAAGGATAAACGATTGCGCGTTTCTGTTTTGATTGAATGGGATCACTACAGTTATGTAGTAGATTGTGGCCCAGACTTTAGGCAGCAAATGTTAAACAGCGCTTGTGCTAAAATAGACGGCATTGTTTTTACCCATGAACACGCCGATCATACCGCGGGATTAGACGACATCAGGCCATTTAACTACCGTCAAGGCGCTTTGCCGATTTACGCACATTCCCGAGTTTTACAACAATTGGAGCAACGATTTGCCTATATATTTGCTACAGAAAACAGGTACCCAGGAGCACCAGCGGTTATTAAAAACAAAATTGAAAATAACCATCCTTTTCAACTAGGAAACATAATGGTAATTCCGATAAACGGTATGCATTTTGAAATGCAAGTTTTTGGCTTTAGATTTAATGATTTTGCCTACCTCACCGATATGAAAACGGTTGAACTTAGAGAAATCGAAAAAATAAAAAACGTAAAGGTATTGGTGATTAATGCCTTAAGAGAAGAATCGCATATGTCGCATTTCAACTTAAGCGAGGCTTTAGAGTTTATAAAATTAGTAAACCCAGAACGCGCCTATTTAACCCATATTAGCCATTTACTTGGTTTTCATGATGAGGTACAAGAAAAATTACCGAAAAACGTTTTTTTAGCCTACGATAATTTACAAATAAACGTATAATTTTTGAATTAAAAGAAACTGCTATGAAAAGTAGAATATTTATGTACCTTTTTATTTTCGCCATATTGTTGGTCATCTTCCAGTATGCGAATGCTAAAAACATATTAGAAAGTTACCGTATTAAAACCGAAAAGAAAGAAGCCCAAGTTGAAAAACTAAAAGACTCTGTTCAGAAATTATTCGACCGCAACTACGATTTATCTCTGTTCACCATTACCAATAACGATGATGCCTTATCTTATTTTGAGGATACAGATTTAAACCGCGATAACATTGAAGCGATGGTTATGGATGCCTTGTACAACACCAATACCTATACAGGTGATGAGCATCCGTTGGTGCCGTATATGTCTATGACCGATACTAAAATGATTATCAATCAGGCACGTGTGGTCAACCACAAATGGGTCTTGGCAAACTTTACCGATGGTAAGTTTTGGGGCGAGTTGTTTTTAAGCTATGAATTTCAAGGAGAAACCGTACTTTTTAAAGTTGAGAATTATTTGTTATACACCAATTCTGGCTATTAGGTATGCTTTTCTAACCAAGTTTTAAAGTCAAAGAAGTTGGAAGGGGCTACACCATGTCCTACGGGATATTCTTTATAAACATGATTTATTTTTAAAGCTTCTAAAAACGGCACTGTTTTACGAGCCCATTCTACAGGAATTACCTGATCGGCACTACCATGAGAACAAAATATATTGAGTTTGGCGTAGTTTTTAGCTGTAAAATCTTCAGCAATAATACCAGTATTTATATAACCGCTTAAAGCAACGACATTTTTTATTTTTTCAGGGTAGGTGAGTGCCACTGCCAAACTTAATATGGTACCTTGGCTAAACCCTATCAAGGTAACGTTGTTAGCATCGGCATCATAAGCTTCAACTGCTTCATCAATGCATTTGGCGATTAGGTCACGCGCCACTTTGGCTTGTTCATCATCGCTCCATTTTCCCTGCTCGTTATCAAAATTAATCTCATACCAAGCATTGCCAAACGGTGGCATAGATAAGGGTGCGCGTAAGGATACAATGCAGTAGTTGTCATTTAATTCGGTGGCAAAACTGAAGAGGTCATTTTCATCGCTGCCATAACCGTGACATAAGATTACCAATGGCGCTTTTCTAGCCATTTTTGAAGGTCTTACTACGTGTTCTAAACTAAGTGTTTTTGCCATATTATTTTAAACTTTTAAACCAATCTTGAAAGATGGGACCCAAATAGGGAATGAGTTGGTATTTACCGTTGATAGCGCCCAATAAACTATGCACCCAAGCCGCAAAAGTGATGAAGTATAAAATGGTTCCAAAAATGGAATCAACATACTTTTCACAAATATTGGAAAAGGCTACCATTATGATAAGTCCAATCATTTGCCTGGCATGAAAAAACACAAACGGATTGCGCTTCTCTATATTAAGACTCACGGCAATGAGTAAACCGAAAATCGTAAAGTAATTGACGATGGCTAAGGTTTTACCTTCTTTAATAATGGTGTTTTGAGTCATTTATCAATATCTTTTTGAATCATTTAAGAGCAATATCCGTAATAACATTTTAATTAATTAAAGCTATAAGATGGATGAATTTATTGAATAATCTACTTCGATTTATTTCTTTACAAGGTCGTAATTAATTACTAAAACTGAAGCTGAAATATCTAATAAACGCTCCAGTTCTCTTATCATATCCACGGTTAATTTTTTTTTGCGATTTAATATTTCCGAAACACGGCTTTTGCCTCCAATAATTCCGATTAAATCCTTCTGCCGTAGGTTAAGCTCTTCCATTCGTATTTTAATGGCTTCAATTGGATCTGGAGCCTCAATGGGATAGTGCTCATTTTCATAATTTTCAATAAGCATAGACAAGATTTCGGCCTCGTCTCCTAGTTTACTTTCAGATGGCGCATCAAAAATTACATGTAATCGTTGTAGTGCATTTTGATAATCTTTTTCCGATTTAATAGGCTTCAAATTCATATTTATTTAATTAAATTTTGTTGGCGTCAATGTTGTCATATGCAGCATGCGTGCCAATGAAACGAATAAACGCCCACTGTCTTTCATAATTAAACCTGACTACAAGACGGTATGAATTTCCTTTAATGTTAAAAACTACCCGACTATTTTTAAGGATACTTGCACCGTTATATGTTTGTTTGATATCGTTTGGATTATGCCATTTCGAACTTCTAGCAATGTCATACCAAGTTTTAAGATATTGTTCCGAATCAGGATGTAATCTCCAAAAATCAACCAACGTTTTTTTTGCAATAATCCGTTTCATTAGCCAAATTATGTCACAAAAGTAGCAAATAGTTCTCAAAATAAGAACTATTTAATTAAATTTAATATTTTGCTTTTATTTTACCATCAATTGCCCTTTTGCATACACCCCATAAACCGTTCCTTTTAACTCAGATTTTAAGAATACTGAATTACTGGAACAGCTGTGAATATGCGAGGTCTCAAATTGGTATTTAGGCTTTGGATTGAACAAGCTAAGATCAGCAGTTTGCCCAATCGCTATGGTGTGTTGCATTATTCCGTAAATAGATTTTCCTTTGGTTAATAAGGAAACCGCTGTGGTGGTATCAAATAAGGTATTCAGGGCACTAAAAGCTGATTCTAAACCGATAGTGCCAAACAAGGCGTGGTCGAATTCAATTTTCTTGTGTTCAATATCAATAGGGTTGTGGTCGGAGGTTACCAAATCGATGGTGCCATCTTCCAATCCTTTTTTTAATGCTGCTATGTCTTTTTTGTTTCGTAATGGTGGTAAGAGTTTAAAGTTGGTGTCAAAATCGTGTAAGGCTTCGTCGGTGAAGTACAAGTTGTGAATGGGTACGCTACAGGTCACGTTTAAGTGCTGCTTTTTGGCTGCTTTTATGAGTTTAACCGATTCGGCTGTAGAGATACAAGGGATATGTAATTTTCCGTTGGTATATTCCAACAGATATAAATCTCTGGCTACTTGGAGTGCTTCGGCTAATGGGGGATTTCCTTTTAAACCTAAGGAAGTACTGGTAATATCTTCATTCATGACACCTTGGCCTGAAATTTTCGATTCCTGCGGGAAGGAACACACCAAGCCATCAAAATTGGAGGCGTATTGTAATGCTATTTTTAAAACATTTGGATTGGATACTGCGTGCTGATAATCGTAGAATGCTTTGGCACCAGCGGTATGCATATCGAACAATTCAGCTAAATCTTCACCTTTTGATTGTTTGGTTAAAGCACCAACTACATTAAGGTTTACAGGGCTATTTGCTGCCTGTGCTTTTAAGTAATTAACACTGGATTTGTTATCCGTTACTGGATTGGTGTTGGCATTTAATGCTATTGCCGTAAACCCTGAAAGCGCTGCTGTTTTGAGTCCGTTAGCTATAGTTTCACGTTCTTCATAACCTGGTTCGCCAAAACTTACGCTACTGTCAAACCAGCCTTGCGATACATGAAGGTTGGGTAAACTTAAGGTTTTGTAATTTTTCGGATTGTCTAGCTGTTTAGCGATGTTGGTAATGACGCCTTTTTCAATAAGAATATCAACAGTTTGGTTGTGAAATTCGCTGGAGGAATCTAGAACCGTGGCTGATTTTATGAGTACGTTCATTTAAAATATTTTAAGATCAGCAATTCAAGTACTAAAAAGCACAAGGCAAAAATAACAAACCATTTCCATAAAGCATTGATGTTTGTGGCACTTTTTATGCTATCAATCGCGGCTGTCACCGTTTGGTAATAATTAAGATCTTTATAATCTTTCATATTCAAATAGCGCAAGTCACTTTCCTTGCGACTATAATTATAACTTAACTGCCCAAGTATTTGGTCTTTTTGCTTGACATCAACAATGCCAGAGCTTGCCGGAAACTCATCGGTGGTGATACTCACTTTTTGATTAAAAGCCTGCTGCATCGGTATGACGGCGGTTTCCTCATTATTTAAGGTGAGAATTTCATCTGTACCAACCGAGGCGGCTATGTCGATTGTATTGGTATTGCCGATGGTATAATAGAGTCTGGGTAATTTTAAACTGCGTTCTCCAATATTGTAAAACACTGGCACAATCAGTGGCGACTGTTTAAAGTTAGAATAGTCTGCACTAATAGGCGCTGTAAATACGTAACTGGTATTGTATTGCTGCAAAAAGGAATTACCGTCCTCAAAACGCAACACCGCACTACTTCCCATTCCTTGACTATAAAACCGATCTACTTTTGGGTATTGAAAATTATCCACCGATTTGTCAAACACATTGTTTAGCAACGGATGTGAAAAATTAATGTTGGTGATGCGCTTTTCGTTGGTGATGAGCCTACCGTATGATCCAACATTAATTAGGCTCAGTAACTTGTTATAACTATTCAGGTCGGAGTTTGCTGCAGGAATCACAACTAAATGTCCGTTGTTGTTCACAAAGGTTGCTAAAACAGTAATTAAGTTTTCAGGAATGCTCTCAAGCTCGTTTAATACTACCAGATTTTGATTGGATATCAAACTATAGTTGAGGTTTTGAAGCGAGGCGGCAGTAAAATCGAACCTGTCTTCTTGGTAAATTCTGAATAAAAATCGGTCATCAGCATCTGAAATGCCGAGCACATTTATCAGGTTCATCGTGTTTAAATTGAAATAAAAATCGTTATCAAAACTTAAGTGCTCATCTTCAATCAACAACTTGCCTTTAAACAATTCATTGGCTGGAATGGTGAAAACAACGGTATTGCCTAAGCTAAAATCGACTGCTGTTTTCGTCACTAAAACTTCATCGTTAAATAAGGACACAGCCAACTCTTCATAGGCATCACCTTGCTGACTTAAAAAAACCTCCAGATTCATGGTTTCGCTTCCGTTCATCTGCACGGCCACACTGTCAATACTCACGTTCGCGACTTCTTGGGGTTGTAATTGAATGGCGTTCACTTTTATGTTGGCCTCTAGTGGATTGCTAAATGCTTCGTCTTGCTGTTGAAAATCAGATATGAATAACAGGTTTTTCTGAGTTTCAGCTTCCTTGCTAAACAAACGCTCACTGTTGAGTAATACAGCGCTGTATGGTAATTGTTCGCTACTGTATTCCAATTGTATCAGGTCGTTTTTTATGGCTTTTAGTGTGGTATTTACAAAAGTTTGATTATTAGTGAACAGTGAAATTTTCTCTGTTTCTGGCAGTGTTTCAAGTAGCGAGGTAATGGCGGTATTCAATATAGAACCATTTTTGCCTTTGGCCTGCATGCTAAAGGAATTATCAAGGTAAATAACTGTTTCTTGACTCGCTTTAAAATCATCGGAATTGGTGGTGTAGGGCTGTGCAAAAGCGATTACAACACAAGCTAGCAAGAACATGCGGGTGAGTAAAATAAGCCATTTTTTTAATTGTGAACTTTTACGCGTTTGAACTTCTATATCTTTTAAAAACTTGACATTGGTAAACGCTACTTTTTTAAATCTGCGCAATTGAAATAAATGTATCAATATAGGAATGAGCAGTAATAATAATGCGTAGAGAAGTTCAGGGTGTTTAAATTGCATGCGTTTTAATTAATAGTCAAAACTACGTATTTTTTAATCGACAAGGGCGAAGGTGTGTCCAGCCCATAACTTATAAACTGAAATTTAATAGCGGAAAGATAAGGATTAGGCTTTTAAGTCAATAAAATGCTTTGGAGAAATTTAACGTTTAATTGCGCCTAACAGAAAAAGAAGTAATCCTTCATCGCCTCTAAGGCCTTGGCTTTAAACAAGGTCTTAATCTCTTTCTGAGCCTCATCATTCGCCACGGAAACAATTATCTGGGGGTTTTCAAGTGTGTCGATGGTTGGATAATCATACAGTAAAGTATCGTATATTTTTATCCCGATTTTTCTAGGATTGTCGCAAATCCAATAAAACTCAATGTTGTGTTCGATTAGATATGTAGCAATGGTTTTTCCTTTATAGCCAGCACCTAAAACAACCAATGGTCTGTTGGCATCATAATTCAATTTTAAAAAATAATGTAGTTTAATGTCTAAAAAGTAATTCAAGGCGTAATGCTCGTGCGTTCTAGACGTTCGCCAGCTGTAATCGCGCCAGTAATGCAAGATTTGGTCCGACGGCAAACAAATCAACCCACTTTCGTAAAACCGAAAGGTTAAATCGTAATCTTCAGGATAGCGGTTGGGTTCAAAAGCACCACAGGCAATTAAATCAAATCTATGTACCATCCAGCAAGGTGAGGCGATGACGCATTCCTTATATATATCAGAAAAATTATCACCTTTCTGCGTTAATTCATTTAACCATTTTTCATAACGACTGTAACCATCACTTATACCAGCGTCACTAAAATAGTTAACCATTCCCAAGGCGATGTGTCCAGAACCATGTGATTGCAATTGTGCCGTCATGGTTTCTAACTTTTGGGGCGACATAATATCATCGCTATCCATTCGGGTGATGTAATCGCCAGTACTATTTTTAAACGCTGTTCTCAAAGCTTCTATGATGCCATGGTCTTCATTGCGGATTAGTTTGATACGCTTGTCTTTCTGGGCGTAATCATGAACTATGTTATAACTATTGTCGGTGGAATGGTCATTTACAATAATTAGCTCCCAACCGCAGTAGGTTTGGGCCACAATTGAGTCTAGGCATTCCGCAATAAAAGCTTCGGTATTTTTAAAAGGTGTGAGGATGCTAACTAAGGCTTCATTCATGGCATAAAAGTATAAAAAGGAATAAATTAACATAAGTTTTTCTAGCCAATTTTGTAACGAATTGTAGCTTTGCCCGTCACATACAACAAATTTTAAATCCATTTTATGAAATCATTTATTTATTCCTTTATACTCGCCGCGGCATTGGTGGGCTGTAAATCAACCGTAAAAACCACCAACGATTTAGATGTTAGCAATCCCATTGTTACCAGTATTAACCTAATGGAAGTCAAGGACGACAAAGCGCCTGTTGTGATCAACCCAGGCAGAATTACCCTGGACGAAGTGGTATATCGCTTGCCAAGAGTTGTTCAAGGTACTTATTCTGTAAGTGATTTTGGAAAGTATATAGATGATTTGGTGGCTTTAGATTATAATGGTAATCCTTTGACAGTAAATAAGATTGATGAGAATTCATGGTCTGTGAGCGATGCCACCAAACTCGATAAAATTGAATATTATGTTAATGACACCTTTGATATTGAAGCAGGTGGTGGTATCGGCGGTGAGCAACCGTTTTCGCCTGCGGGCACCAACATTCAAGAAGATAATTACGTGCTAAACCTACATGGTTTTATAGGGTATTTCGATCACCTTAAATCAGCACAATACACCTTAGATATTGCAGCACCAGCCGATTTTGTTAGAACTTCTGCGTTGCAAGAAACAGGAAGTTCCACCTCGGCCGATGGTAAAACCATCACGACTTCCTATTATGCGCCACGTTATTTTGATATCACCGACAACCCTATGATGTACGGTGATTTAGATGTTGAAACTTTCAAAGTAGGAGATATTAATATCGTACTCAGCGTGTATTCGCCAAACAAAGTACATTCAGCCACTAGCTTAAAGGAAACCGTTGTGAAAATGATGGAAGGCCAAAAAGCCTACTTAGGGGATATTGACAGCACACCACGCTACGATATTTATATTTACCTCGCGGGTCAAGGCCCAGAGGAACCTAAAGGATTTGGAGCCTTAGAGCACCATACATCAACCGTAGTGGTAATGCCCGAAGCTATGGATGCTAATTCACTATCAAAATCTATCACCGATATTGTAGCACATGAGTTTTTTCATATTGTAACGCCGTTATCGGTTCATTCTGAAGACGTGCATTACTTCGATTATAACGAGCCAACCTTTTCAAAACATTTGTGGATGTATGAAGGCGTGACCGAATATTTTGCCCAGCATTTTCAAGTCTATAAGGGCTTGGTAACCGAAGATGAGTTTTACGCTGAAATGGTATCGAAAATAACCTCTTCTTTAACCATGGACGATGCCATGAGTTTCACCACCATGAGTGAAAATGTATTGGAAGAACCTTATGCTTCTAATTATTACAACGTGTATCAAAAAGGGGCTTTAATAGGCATGTGCATTGATATTTTAATGCGTGAGCAAAGCAACGGTCAGCGCAGTATGTTGTCGCTTATGAAAGAACTATCTTTAAAATACGGCAAAAATAAACCATTTACCGATGACGATTTAATTGCTGAAATCACAGCAATGACCTATCCAGAAGTTGGTGATTTCCTAAAAACCCATGTAGAAGGAACAACACCTATTAATTACGGTGATTTCTTTGAAAAAGTAGGATTGGTGTTAGCTGAAGAACAAGTCAAAACCAATTATATTCAAAGTGGACAAGCCTTCATTTTTGGCGCTAACCAACAAACTGGCGAAATTTATTTCAGTGAGCTGGCACTACAAAATTCGTTCTGGGCTTCGCAAGACATTCAAGCCAATGATGTCATAAAAAAGGTTAACGGCACCGAACTTACCATGGAAGCAGCCCAAATGATCTTGGGACAAATGTATATGTGGCAACCCGGCATGGAAATAGAATTAGAACTAGAACGCGCTAGCGAACCATTTACTTTAAAAGCAACGCTTACTGAAGCTTATTCTAAAGGTGTTAAATTACAGTCGGTTGAAACACCAAGTGAGGCACAGTTGGCTTTAAGAGCCGCTTGGTTGAAGGGGTAGGTTTTTAGTTATGAGTTATGAGTTCGGAGTTCAGAGTTAGTGGTGGTGGTGGAAAGTGAACAGTGAACAGAAAATAGAAAAAAAATCTTAGGTCTTTCATCTTCCGTCCTCCGCATCTCATGTTCAAGGTAGTGGGATAAAGGTTGCGAATTCTGAGTGTTTTAATGATGAAGTAAGC
The DNA here is from genome assembly GCF_036825875.1 of Paucihalobacter sp. Lineage (NCBI taxonomy): Bacteria > Pseudomonadati > Bacteroidota > Flavobacteriia > Flavobacteriales > Flavobacteriaceae > Paucihalobacter > Paucihalobacter sp. The sequence goes on from NZ_DAISXK010000001.1 coordinate 67,149, forward strand.
GCCACCTATTATACCTAGTTTTCATTACTGGCATAGATATTGAACTGTCAATACCTATAACTATAATTTAAACTTAAACATGAAAAAAATCTTATTAGTATTTAGTGTGCTTGCAACAGGTTTTGCTTTTTCTCAGGATAATATTGAAATCACTCCTGAAAACTCTTGGTTCAAAACTGGAATTACAATTGGTGCGCCTGTAGGTGATACTGCCGATTTTAGTTCTTTTACGCTAGGAGCCGATGTGAGAGCTCAATACTTGGTAAATCCTAACTTCGGAATTGGTGTGGCTTCAGGTTACAATCATTTTTTTGGTAAAGATAATTTTGATGATCTTGGCCTAATTCCTTTAGCAGGTTTTGCAAGATATTACGCCACAAACAAAGGCTTGTTCTTCGGAGCGGATTTTGGTTATGGTTTTTTAACGAATGCTAATGACAATAGCGGTGGTGTATATGTGAATCCACACATTGGTTACCACAATGTAAAATGGAATTTTTATGCTTTCTACCAAAACACCTTTGCTGAAAATGAATTCGACATTCAGGTGGTTGGCTTAGGTGCTACTTATAACATTATGTTCTAATTTACCAAAACAGTAAAATACTAAAAGGATAGCCGATGGTTATCCTTTTTTTTTGTTTTATGAACTTTGTAATCTGATTAATAGATAATTGGTTTTTTTTAACCACGAAGTCACAAAGGTCACAGAGACTTTTCTTTGTGAACTCTGTGTCTCTGTGTTAAATATTTTCATCACAAAACCACTAAGGGCACTAAGTTTAACATAAAGACACGGAGTTTTTATATTATTTTTTCTTTGTGAACTTCGTGACTTCATTGTGAACTTTGTGGTTAAATTATCCAGCCTGTTAGGAGATGGTGTTTTTCATTAATGCTCTAACATTTATTTATTATTTACATTGTAATCTGAGACATCAGTGCTCTGTTTTTTTAACCACGAAGTCACAAAGGTCACAGAGACTTTTCTTTGTGAACTCTGTGTCTCTGTGTTAAATATTTTCATCACAAAACCACTAAGGGCACTAAGTTTAACATAAAGACACGGAGTTTTTATATTATTTTTTCTTTGTGAACTTCGTGACTTCATTGTGAACTTTGTGGTTAAATTATCCAGCCTGTTAGGAGATGGTGTTTTTCATTAATGCTCTAACATTTATTTATTATTTACATTGTAATCTGAGACATCAGTGCTCTGTTTTTTTAACCACGAAGGCATAGAGTTTTTCACAAAGGACAGAGAGTTGTGTATTATTATATGCACTTTTTATTTGTGAACTTCATGTCTTCTTTGCGGACTTTGTGGTTAAGTTATCCCATCACCAAAGGCATGGTGTTATTTTCAGATTACATAGCGTAATCCATGCAGTCCGTGTAATCCATGTTACAGTGTTACTCAAACAAATCCGAAGACAAATACCGATCACCACGGTCGCAAATAATAGAGACTACCAAACCACTGTCGAGTGTTTTGCACAGCTCTAATGCCGCATGGGTGCAACCACCACTGCTCATACCCGCGAAAATCCCTTCTTCTTTAGCAAGTCGTTGGGTCATGACCTTAGCTTGGGCCTCGCTCACTTCCAATATCGTATCTACTTTAGACGGATTAAATATCTTGGGCAAATAGGCCTCCGGCCATTTTCTAATGCCAGGAATTTTGGAGTTATCGGTAGGCTGAACGCCAATAATTTGAACCGAATTGTTTTGTTCTTTTAAAAAAGTAGAGGTACCCATAATGGTTCCTGTAGTTCCCATAGAAGACACAAAATGCGTTACTTGACCATCCGTATCACGCCATATTTCAGGACCAGTGGTTTTGTAGTGCGCTTTCCAATTGTCGTCGTTGCCAAATTGATTGAGCATCAAATAGTCCCCGTTCTTACATTTGGTTTCTGCATAATCTCTGGCACCTTCAATACCCACATCTGCTGGGGTAAGTGTAACCGTTGCGCCATAAGCCCGCATGGTTTGTACGCGTTCTTTGGTAGAATTTTCAGGCATCACTAGCTCAATGTTCAACTTAAATATACCTGCTATCATTGCTAGGGCAATCCCTGTATTACCACTGGTAGCTTCTATAAGTTTGGTGCTTTGGGTAATCGTGCCGCGGTCTAAGCCACTTTTTAGAATGTTATAAGCCGCACGGTCTTTAACACTGCCACCAGGATTGTGACCTTCCATCTTAAAATAAAGTGACACTTTAGGGTTGGGATTTAAGTTCCGACATTTTACTAGTGGCGTATTGCCTATTAACTCTAATATAGATGGATTCATAGGTTTTCCTTACTATTAGCAGGTTTTATTTTAATTTCCGGTGTGTGGTAGGCAATAGAGTTTGGTGGTACCGAACTGGTAATCCAAACATTCCCACCAATTATGCTATTGGCACCAATTACGGTGTTTCCACCTAAAATTGTGGCGTTGGCATAAATAGTCACATTGTCCTCCACCGTTGGGTGTCGTTTGGTGCCTTTCACTGATTTGGTCACATATAAAGCGCCTAACGTTACGCCTTGATACATTCGGACGTTATTTTTAATCACTGAGGTTTCACCAATAACAATCCCTGTGGCATGGTCGATAAAAAACGAAGATCCAATGTCAGCCCCTGGATGGATATCCACACCCGTAATACGATGGGCATACTCCGTCATGAGTCGGGGTATAAGTGGAAACCCTTTCAAAAACAATGGTCTGCTCAAGCGGTACACAGCCGTGGCATAAAATCCGGGATAACATAGATACACCTCTTCAACCGACAGGGCCGCAGGATCGTTGTCGTCTAAGGATTTCGCATCCATATTTAGCATCTTTAATATTTCGGGGAGCTGCTGCATATAATCTTCCCAAATCTTATGACAGTTTTTAGCTTGGTTCCAGCAAACAATATCTGCCAGTTCATTAAAAGTGTGTTCTAAATCGGTGAGACCAGCTTCCAGCGAGGCATCTTTATCAAACAAACACTTAAACAATAGTTGGGTAAAGAATTCTGTTTTTTCTTTTACTTTATATGAAATATCAGGTTGCTGCTCCTTGATACCTTGGATGATGTTTGCCTTTGTCATAAGTTTTTTCTTCTTACAAAAGTAGGGATATTTGATTTATGATATTAGAAGTGGAAAGTGGAAAGTGAGAAGTTTAGACCATGAAATAGATTGACGGTTTAAAATGGGTAATGGTTTGCTGCGTTTTGGTTTACTTTTGATATAATTTCACTTATGCTACTCTTGATAAAAATCGAATTGATGATTATGGGTTTAATTCAGGAAAATTTGGTCCCGATCTTTATCGGATTGTTAATTGATATTTGAAATTTATTATCTTCGACCCCGTAATGAACAAACCAACCCACACTCAACAAGAGCAACTCTGGTTGTACACCATTTCGGCAAAGCAAAACCCGTTGTCTCTTAACTTAAAAGAGATCTGGCGTTACCGCGATTTGCTGGTCCTATTTGTAAAGCGGGATGTGGTAACTTTATATAAGCAGACAATTTTAGGGCCGTTGTGGTATGTGATTCAGCCACTGTTTACTTCGGTTATATTCACCTTAGTATTTAACAATTTGGGCAATATTCAAACTGGTGGCGTACCACCATTTTTATTTAACCTAGCTGGTATTACTGCCTGGAACTATTTTAAAGAATGCCTCACTGGCACATCAGATACCTTTGTGAAAAATCAAAGCATCTTCGGTAAGGTGTATTTTCCACGTGTGATTATGCCCATGTCTATTACCGTGTCTAACTTATTGAAGTTTGGCATTCAGCTAGGTATTTTTATAGCATTCTATATATACTTTGCTTTTCAAGGAGCGAATCTTGGCTTCAATTATAATCTATTATTATTTCCTGTATATGTCTTCATGATGGCTCTGTTGGGCTTGGGTTTAGGGATGATTATTTCATCGCTTACCACTAAGTACCGTGACCTCACTATTTTAGTGACTTTTGGAGTGCAATTATTGATGTATGTTTCTGCCGTGCCTTATCCCGTCGCCGAAGCCAGACTGAAGTTTCCAGATTGGGTGGTACCATTTGTGGAGTACAATCCGTTAACCCAAATAGTAGAAGGTTTCAGGTTTATGTTGCTTAATAGTGGCAGTTTTAGTTGGAGTGGATTAATTTACACATTTGCGGTAAGTGTTGTGTTGTTTTTGCTTGGTTTGGTGATTTTTAATAAAACGGAGAAGAGTTTTGTGGATACTGTTTAGCTGGTATTAGGAATGCGGGATGGGGTTGTTTCACCTTTTTAGTTTTGAGTGCTTAATGGTGTTTGGAAATGGGGTGGAAAGAGGTTGCTTCACCCCCAACTTCGTTGGGGTTCGCAAGGACCGTCCTTGTTCTGGTTGCTTTAGCTTGGACGTATTGTCCATTGTTAGGATAAATAGGACATAATTGTAAAAACGACAAACTGGTATCATTGCCTGCTTCGGCAGACAGGCGAGGAGCGTAGCGAGCCTGTGCTGAGCGAAGTCGAAGTAAAGCAAGCTCACCGAGCAAGTAAAATCCCTCATAAAAACTCCACACCCCAATAGCACAAAACCCAAATTAATCCTATATTTAACCCTTTAAAATACGGCAGTCAATTGAAACCTGGGCTTGTTTACATCCTCACTCATAAGAATCATACCACTTTATACGTAGGTGTAACATCCCAGATTGTTCAAAGGATGAAACAGCGTAAAGAAAAAAGGTATCCAGGTTCTTTTACAGCGCGTTACAACCTGTATAAGTTGTTGTATTATAAGGCATTGAGATCGATGACGGAGGTGATAGCGAGAGGAAAATAATTAAAAGCTGTTGGCCCCGATAGCTAACGGGGGGCAAAGAAGGTGGCGTTGATTGAGAGTGTGAATGCTGTTTAGAGAGATTTGTATTGGAAAGTTTTAGTAGAGTTTGGGAATGCGGGATGAGGTTGCTTCAACCCAACAAGTTGGAGAGAGGTTAATAGAGTTGGGAAATGGGGAGGAGGAGGTTGCTTTACTTCGACTTCGCTCAGCACAGGCTCGCTTTGCTGCTCGCAATGACTGTGATTTTAAATGAAAATATGATAATATTAAAAGCTGAAAATATATCAAAACAATACCGCCTAGGCTTAGTAGGCACTGGCACCATAAGTCACGACCTGAACCGTTGGTGGCATAAGGTACGGGGTAAGGAAGATCCTTATTTAAAGGTTGGTGCGGTTAATGACCGCAGTACCAAAGCCGAAAGCCAGTATGTATGGGCTTTGCAGGACATTAATTTTGAAGTAGAACAAGGTGAGGTACTGGGGATTATTGGAAAAAACGGTGCAGGTAAAAGTACTTTGCTAAAAATATTGAGTAGAGTAACAACGCCCACCACAGGTGAAATCAAAACCCGCGGACGCATTGCCTCATTGCTGGAGGTAGGAACAGGATTTCACCCCGAAATGACCGGAAGAGAGAACATTTATTTAAACGGTGCTATTTTGGGCATGACCAAAGCCGAAATCAAAGCCAAAGAAGAAGAGATCGTAGCCTTTAGCGGTTGCGAACGCTATATTGATACGCCTGTAAAACGCTATAGTAGCGGTATGCGGGTGCGTTTGGCCTTTGCGGTGGCTGCACACCTAGAACCTGATATATTGGTGGTTGATGAGGTACTAGCGGTTGGCGATGCTGAGTTCCAGAAAAAGGCCATTGGGAAGATGCAGGATATTAGTAAGGGTGATGGGCGTACTGTTTTGTTTGTGAGTCATAATATGGATTCGATTATGCGTTTGTGCACACGCGCTATTCTTATGAAAAATGGGCGTATTATCGAAGATGGCAAAGTTTCCAAAATAATCGACACTTATCTTAGTACCGAGTTTGGCGCTACAGCTGAAAAATTATGGCAAAATAATAATGGCAATGAGATTGTTAAAATTTTGTCTGCAAAAGCACACAATAAAAATCATGAATCATCAGAAAACTTCAAGATTACCGAAAAAATAGGTATTACAATAAGATATCAAGTTTTAAAACCTGGGCATAAAATTCATTCGGCACTAAATTTCTTTAACTCTAGTGGTGTTAATATATTTGATTCACATGAAAGTAATACCAGTTTGTATCATGAAAGAAAAAGTGAAGGCGTTTATGAAACAACTGTATGGGTTTTTGAGAATTTATTTTCAGAGGGCGTCATTGTGGTTGGTGTAGCTTTGGTTACACATGATCCTTTTAGCGTGCATTTCCATGAAAATGATGCCATTGCCTTTAATATTATTGAAGACATGAATCAAAGTCCAACACGTGGAGATTATGTGGGAAGTTTGCCAGGAATCATTCGACCTAATTTAAAATGGGAATCAAGAAAGAATATATTACATGATAAGGTTAAGTAAAATTAAAAAAGAAGAAGCGGTAAAGGTTAGTATAGCATCTATAGATAAAGGTCATCACCAAGTCACTTATCGGGGTGTGAAAGCAATTAGATGTCCGTTTGATTATGTGATATATCAAATGATTATATCTGAAGTTCAACCCGATTTAATTATAGAAATTGGGACAAGAAAAGGCGGTGGGGCCTATTACTTGGCAGATTTATTAGATAGCTTTGGTAAGGGCATAATTCACACTATCGATATTGTTGATGAGGTTGAGTCAATAGTTAAAAAACACGAGAGAATAAGTTTCTTCACAGACGGCTGGGCTGGATATAATTTAGAGATGGCAAAAGGATTTGATAAAATTCTTATCATTGAAGATGCTTCACATATGTATGAAGACACCATTGGTGTATTGAATAAATTTCATCCATTAGTTTCTAAAGAATCCTACTTTATTGTAGAGGATGGAATCATAAATGAACTAGGATTAGAAAAGAAATATAATGGAGGTCCGCTTCGTGCTATTCGTGAATTTTTGCCTGAACACCCAGAGTTTAACGTAGACAGAAAATGGTGCGACATGTTTGGTAAAAATGCTACTTTTAACGTGAATGGTTATTTAAAGAAAATAAGATAACAGACTATTTTTCGAACAATCTATGAAATTAGAATTCACAGGCGAGCGTTTATTGACTAGTGTTCACAATGATAATACGGTAAAACATCTTCACAGATATGCTCTTGCGCTAGAAATAATTAAGCATAAAACTGTTCTGGATATTGCTTCTGGTGAAGGTTATGGCAGTTATTTAATGAGTAGAAACGCTAAATTTGTTTATGGAGTTGATATAGATAGAGAGATTGTTACATTTGCTACAAAAAAATATGCACATAAGAATTTACAGTTTCTGGAAGGTTCAACTAGTGCGATTCCTTTAGAAGATAATTCCGTAGATATGGTTGTAAGTTTTGAAACTTTAGAGCACCATGATCAGCATGATGAAATGATGACTGAAATTAAACGCGTTTTAAAGACTGATGGTACACTTTTAATTTCTACTCCCGATAAACATTATTATTCAGATTTAAGGAATTATCAAAATCAATTTCATGTAAAGGAATTGTACAAACAACAATTTGTTGATCTGGTGGATAAATATTTTAACAATCACCGTTTGTTAAGTCAAAGTTTTATTAATGGTAACTCAATTATTATAGAGGACAAAAAACGAAGGGATTTTGAGTTTTATTCAGGAAATTTCACTGAAGTTAAAACCATAGATTCTGATCCTCATTTTTTAATTGCACAATGCTCCAATAGTGAGCTAAAATTATTAAAGGACTCAATATTTGATGGTAAAGAGTTAATTGATTCAAATTTTATAGAAAACCAACTTAAAATAGTTTATAATTCAAATTCATATAAACTTGGGGATTTCATACTTAAACCATTAAAAGTAGTAAAGAAATTTTGGAGAAGAAAGTAATAAAAGCATATCCGGCAACTATAATCATCGTCACCTATAACGCTATGCCTTGGATTGACAAATGTTTACAAAGCGTTGGCTCTTGTCCTGTTGTTGTGGTAGACAATGCTTCTACAGATCAAACGCTTTCTCATATTCAGAATAATTACGCAAACGTCACTTTATTACCGCAAACGCATAATTTGGGTTTTGGCCAAGCCAATAATATTGGTATCCGTTATGCCTTAGATGGTGTGGCAGAGCACGTTTTACTACTGAATCAAGACGCTTACCTAGTTGACGATGTATTGGATAATCTGATAAGCTTTCAGAAAAGTAACGTCGAGTATGGTATATTAAGCCCAATTCACATTACTGCTAATAAACAAAAGCTTGATAAAAATTTCTCAAATTTTATGCTAAGAGAAAAAACTGGTAGTTTTTATTCAGATTATGTGTTGGGAAATAGGAAACCAGCAATTTACGAAGTACCATTTGTAAATGCTGCGGCCTGGTTAATTTCAAGGAAATGTCTGGAAACTGTGGGCGGTTTTGATCCCTTATTTTTTCATTATGGAGAAGATGATAATTATTGTCAACGCGTAAGTTATCATGGTTTCAAAATAGGCGTTATACCGAATACTTATATAATTCACGACAGAGCAGATAGAATTTATGAAAAACCTGAAGTTTTTAGTGAGTCTTATTTTAACGAGATAGAAAAGAAATATAAGGTAGTTTACGCAAATATCAACAACGAAAATAAGATTGATATAAAAACCAGAAAACTAAAAATTTTAGTTTTAAAACTTCAATTAAATTTAAAATTTAGGCGTGCAAACCAATATTGGCGAGAGTTAAATTTAATAAAGTCATTAAAGCCTAAGATAGAAAGAAGTAGAGCAGTGAATTCCAAAATAGGACAACATTATTTATAATTATAAAAAAACCCGACTTGCCACAGTCGGGTTTCCTAACGTTTCACTCTTAAGGCTTACAATACTTCAATAAGTTGTAAGGCATTAAAAGCGCCGTTATTGAGCGGGTACTGCACTGCATTCATTTCTTGAAAAAATGCTACTTTCAAAAAATAAAGTTGGTTGCCGGTACCGGCAGGCGCGGCAGGAGGTGTTAAGGTCACAGTGGTTGCCGTTAAATTTATGGGCAAGTTTACCACGTTACTCAACTCCAGCGCCTTATCTCCCGTCTCAAAATCCAGATTTAAGAATCCACAGCTTAGGCTTACATTTGTTGCCCCTTGCGGGAAGTTAAGCCGTCGTGCGGGGATAAAATCTATTATTGACACTTCGCCCGTTACCGTATCAAGGTTGTAATCGGCTAACAATACGCTGCTTAATGTAGAGCGACCGTAAAATTCGAATCCTTTTAATGCGGCGCGGCCTTCGGGTGTACTGAGACCGATATAGACTTTTCGTTGTCCGCGTACCGAAGTGGTGTCCTGGTTTCTCACCTTGCTCATCACTCTGGTTAAACGACTGGTAACGCGTTTGTCTTTGGCATCGGCCATTAGGTCTATAGCTGCTAAGCGTAATTGCTTACCGATAGTGGCACTTTGTGCGAACTCGCCCATATTTTCGCGTGTTCTCACAAATGCTGGATCTGTTTCGATGCGGTTTTTTGAAACACCGCCTTTAGTACGGATTTTGTATCCGTCGCCATCTTTGTAGAAGGTCATCTCTCCTAGGGTACCTTCGATATTTAATAGGGATCTTGTCTTTGCCATCTCTTTTTAAATTTATGACTACCTATGTAGTCGTTAAACAATAATTTAATAACAATTGGCAGTGGTTGCTCCCGGGTTCGAACCGGTTTGATATGTCGACCTATCAACTACCTTGGTTTCGGGATTGGCCACTGCTTTAATTGTTGAGACAAATATAGAATGAGAATTTGATTAATTAATATGTAAATACCATATTTACAGATAATTATATTTTTTTTTACTGATCTTTCTCGCATTTGACTAAAGGGTTTATTTTCGTTAAAAAGTGGTTATATTTTTACATTTTTTTACCTTTTTTACCTTTGTTGGGATATGGCCTTGGTATGTGGAAACTTTTTAGCATTTTAAAGTTTTCATTAGGTTTTCATTAGGTTGTCATTAGGTATCCATTAAGTATCCATTAAGTAAGCATTAAGTAAGGGTTAGGCAAGGGTTAGGTTGACCCGTCCTAAAATAACTTTGTAGGTTTTAGAAAGTACAGATAGGCATCGATGAGGTTCCTTTACTTCGACTGCGCTCAGCACAGGCTCGCTGCGTTCCTCGGAAGGATGGGTTTTTAAAGTAGCGTTGAAATTTAATAAAATATCGGTATAAGGTTTTGGTAATACAACATTTGTAAAAATGTATCGATAAAGTGTATTATTTATACGATAAGTTGCTTATTTTAAGATATATATATAATTTCTTACATTATAAAACATTTAATCGAAAAATTAGATTTATTAACGATGTTTTTTAAAATGTATATTAAATTTGTTAAGAGTAGTTTTATAAGGTTCGATAAAAAGTCATACCATTAAATTGTTTTATTGAATTTAAAAGCTATTTAGGTTAAGACGGCCATTGAGGCAAGTATTTATTAGTGATCCATTGAATTAATTTCATTTACTATGACTTGTTGGCTGTTAAGTCAAGAAGAGAATAATAATTAAATTTTAGTAAGATGAAACAGAAGTCCCCATTTCTATACATCGAAGATGTTAAGGTTATCTTTGGATGTTGCGGTCGAACCGCGAGAAAACGAATAAGTAAAGCCCATGAGCGTATTGGTTTACCCGATGAAACTTTTATAAGCATTCAAGGATTTTGTAAGGCTTATGACCTTAGCGAAAAACGCATAGAGGCTATCTTGAGAGGTGAAGCCGAACAACTGAGCCGAGAATACGCGACATAAGTTGTTTGCAATTGCAGTAAAATGGGTTAAATTAGCTGACTAAATGTGAATGTTAAATACTTACATGCGTGCTTACTGAACAACCACTGGTCTCAATAATAATCCCGACCTACAACCGAGCCCATCTAATAGGAGAGACTCTTGACAGCGTCTTGGCCCAAACCTATACCAACTGGGAGTGTATTGTGGTGGATGATGGGTCTACAGATAAAACTGATGCAAAGGTACATTACTATGTAAATCAGGATTCCTGTTTTAAATATGTTTTACGTCCTGAACGAAAACCTAAGGGAGCAAATGCATGCAGAAATTATGGACTTGAAATTTGTAATGGTGATTTAATAATGTTTTTAGATTCCGATGATATTTTATTTTTGGATTGTCTTGAAAGGAGAATCAATTTTTATTTTGCTAGTGGTGCGTATGATTTTTATATTTTTCAATCTTTATTATTTAATTACAAACCAGGAGATTCAAACCATATTCCTAATATCCTAGAAAAAGAAGATTGCGATTTGGCACGTTTTATTAGCTTTGATTATCCATGGAACACAAGTTCTGCACTTTTAAATGTGCACTACTTGATGCAAAATAATTTGACATTTGACGAGCAGTTAGATCACCATCAAGATTTAGATTTTTTCGTCCAGCTTCTTTGTAATTTTCCAAACTACGTCAAATCTCATAATAGACCTGATGTTTATATAAGAATGGCAAGCCCTGACAAAGAATCTAAAAAAACACATAAAGATTCGCATCTTAAAGCTAAAATAAAGTTTGTAAATAATCTGTTAAATCATATAAAGGTCTTGCCATGTAATCAAACTGAATTAAAAAGACGAATTTTAGGATTGTCCCTATCTTACGGAATTTTGTTTTGGTCGTTGAGGCGATATAAATTGCTTTTAAAAAATCTTTTAGTTTTCGTTAAAAATGCTTATTTCACATATTTTATTATTTATTTACCCTTATTAATATTGGTTCTGTTTAATAAAAAATATAAGGTTGTAGGAAAAAAAACCAAGTACAAAAAATTAAAATCATTTATGAGTTACTATAGTTTTGACAATTCTACATTGGGAAAATTGAGTTTTGATTCTATAAACCTAATTAAATGAAAATTGTTCATGTCACGTCAAAGACAAAAGGAGGCGCGGGAGTTGCCGCATTACGACTTTTCAAAGCTTTACAAAACTTTAGTGATGTTCAGGTGGCATTTGTTTCTATTGACAAAACTATAAATTACAATGGTGATATAATAAATGATGCCTTTTTCAGCTACCTTAAACCAACGCTATTTAAAAGGGCTAATTTGAAATTAGCAAATATTTTTTTTCCAACAAGAGCCTTTCTATATAGAAAAAAATTAAATAAATTTAAAGGGCAATTAAATTGCGAAATAGCGTCTTTACCTTTTAGTCATTTTAAACTTCATAATCATCCGTTGGTTCAGGAGGCGGATGTAATCCATTTACATTGGGTAGGCGATTTTATTGATTATAAATCTTTTTTCTCCTCAGTAAATAAAAAATTAATTTGGACATTTCATGACATGAATCCATTTCAAGGCATATTTCATTATGAAAATGATCATTTTGAAAATTATGATCTCATCAGAAAATTAGACCACGAAATAATCAATTATAAAAAATTACAATTAAAAAAATCGACCTTGTCGTGCCTTATTTTTCCTTCCAACTGGATTTTAAATAAGGCTAAGGAAAAGACGAATTTAATTGACATTAAATTGGCAAATGTACCCTACACAATTGATTTTAATTTTTTCAAAATACTTGACAAGCAAAAATTGCGTAAAAATTTTAACATTGACTCTTCTAGTCCTGTTTTGCTTTTTGTTGCCGACCGTATTGATGTACACAGAAAAGGAGTAGATTTACTTTTTGATGCATTGAAACTTATGGATACTCAAGTTACAATCATTACCGTTGGAAGTGGGAATGTGCCAAATTTTGTAAACCATAAAGTTGTTAATTTTGGCAGAATTGAAGATCAAAACACCATGGCAGAAGTATTTAATTTAGCCGATGCTTTTGTAATGCCTAGCAGAGAAGACAATTTGCCAAATGTAATGTTAGAGTCACTGGCCTGCGGCGTTCCAGTAATATCCTTTTTAAATAGTGGTGCAAAAGACTTTGTTATTGATGATAAAACAGGAGTTTTGATTCATGAAATAAGCGCTATTGCATTAAAAGATGGTATTGAAATGTTTATAAAGAACTCAAATGGTTATGACCCAAGATATATCTTTGAGTTTGCTAAAAAACATTTTAATCCGGAACTTGTGGTAAATAAACATATAAATATTTATAGAACTGTACTTTAAATATGACACCAAAGCTGTCAATAATAACAATAAACCTAAATAATCGAGCTGGTTTGATGGCTACAATCAACTCTGTAATTAGTCAAACTTTTAAAGATTATGAGTTTTTCATTATGGATGGCAATTCAGACGATGGTAGTTTAGATATCATTGAACAAAATCGGGAGCATATAAATTTTTGGCAAAGCGAACCCGACAGTGGTATTTTCAATGCCATGAACAAAGCTATTAAGCTAGCCAAAGGAGAATATTTGTTATTTTTAAATAGTGGTGATTGCTTAACTTCAAATAATGCTTTAGAGGATTTTATAAAACACAAACTTTTTCAAGGGGACATTATATATGGAGATTATCAATATGAAAAAGGTGGTAAAGTTTATCCTGACCACCTATCACCATATTATTTTATGAGAACATCGCTTCCGCATCAAAGCACCCTCTTTCATCAAAGCGTGTTTGAGCTAATGGGTTATTATGATGAAACCTACAAAATGGTGAGCGATCGGGCATTTTATTTAAAATGCTTTTTAAGCGGGAAATTTACATTTACCCACATTCCTTACGCATTAACTTTATTTGACCTTCATGGATTTAGCAATGATGCTAACTATAAAAACAAAAAGAAGAAAGAGGATGAACGTATGTTTAGGGAACTTTATGGCTTGTATTACAATGATATGAAAACCATTACAACATTACATCAAAAACTATCTGAATGTCAGCGAAATACGTCATACGGTATTTTAAAACGATTTAAAAAACGAATGGGTTGGAAATAAGTAAAATTCCATTAGTAAGTGTTATAGTGCCTACTTATAATCGTCCAGAATATTTAGAACTCACTTTGCGTAGCATTAGTGAACAGACCTATAAGAACATTGAGATTATTGTGGTTGATGATGGTACAGAAGGAAACCAAAATGATTTGATTTGTAAAAAGTATAAGAATCTTTTATATAAAAAAATTCAAAATAGTGGTGGCCCTGCAAAACCGAGAAATATAGGTATAAAATTATCCAAAGGTAAGTACTTGGCCTTCGTTGATGATGATGATTTGTGGATACCAACCAAAATTGAGGAACAAGTTGATATTCTTGAGAAAAATAAAGATTTTGATTTAGTACATAGCTATTGCGCCATAATTGATAAAGACGGCATTGTTCAAGATAAGGTGGTTGGTAGGCCAGGTTCCCCAGATACAAAGCATGGCGATGTTAAACTAAAAATGATGGGTAATTGGACAATCATGATGCCAACACCCCTAATTCGAAAAGAATTAGTTAATAAGGTTGGACTATTTAACGAAGAAATAGAACCAACGTACGCAGACGTTGAATTTTTTACTAGAAATTCATTTTACACTAAGTTTTACTATATAGATAAGCCTCTGGTATTTTATCGTAAACATGAGGAAAATATGTCGTCTGATTTGAGCATTTATAAATCATTACCGTTTGTTTTATTAAAATTATTGAAATCTCTATATGATTTAAATATTATTTCAAAACACGAATTTTTTAAGTTAAGACAAAATTTATGTCAAATGCGTTTAAAAATGTTGCGTTATGATTTTTGGGGAGTACTGTTAGATTTATTCAAAATAAATTACTTTTGGTTTTTAAACATCAATAATGTGAAGCTGTTAACAAAGAAGATATTGAATTTATGAGTGCAATCTTAATCACCGGCGGCGCCGGAAATATAGGCAGTGCATTAGCTGATAAACTATCCAAAAACCCAGATAACCTCATTGTAATTGTAGATAATTTGAGTACAGGTAGTTATTATAAGGTGCCAAAGATAGGAAATGTCATTCTAATTTCCGCAGATGTAAATAACTACAATGATGTTGTTGCTATTTTTGGTAGATATAATTTCGATTATGTGTTTCATTACGCTGCCATGGTAGGTGTAAAGCGTACGCTAAAACATCCTATGCAAGTACTGCATGACATAGAAGGTATCAAAAACATATTGATGCTATCAAAAAATACAGGTGTTAAACGAGTGTTTTATTCTAGCTCTTCTGAAGTTTATGGCGAACCCTTTGAAATCCCGCAGAATGAACTTACCACACCATTAAATTCTAGACTCCCTTACGCCATTGTTAAAAATGTAGGAGAAGCTTTTTTTAGGGCCTATCACCAAGAATATTTTTTAGATTACACCATTTTTAGATTTTTTAATACCTATGGTCCCAACCAAAGCGATGATTTTGTAGTACCAAGATTTTTAAAAGCCGCCTTAAAAAACCAACCTATTAATATTTATGGCGATGGCATGCAGACACGTTCATTTTGCTATGTAGATGATAACGTGGATACTTGTATAAAAGCAATGACAGATCCAAATTGCAAGAACGATGTTTTGAATGTAGGTAGCGATCAAGAAATAACAATTCTTGATTTAGCAAAAAAAATAATTAGCATCACCCAATCTAAATCCGAGATTATTCATCTACCACCTTTAGAAGAAGGCGATATGACACGTCGGTGTCCGGATACTACAAAAATGAAGGCCCTATTAAATAGGCCTTTAATCTCTTTAGAAACTGGTTTGCAACAACTAACAGCATTTTATGAGAATAGGTGAAAATCCTGAAAAGGTAAATAATGTTCTTAGTAGCGAAGCGTATCATCGTATCATAATACCAGTTTACATACCTAATGAGGAAGGTTACTTTAAAGATGCTTTAAAAACATTCAAACTTTGTTTAGAATCACTGCTCAATACCATTCATGATAAAACTAGAATAACTATTTACAATAACGGCTGCTGCGAGGCAGCAACAGATTATATCAATGCTCAATACCAAAATCAAGAGCTAATTGACCAAGTGATTAATTCAAAAATAAATGTTGGTAAAATCAATGCTATATTGGCTGGGGCAAAAGGAAATGTAGAACCTTTGTTAACCATAACGGATGCCGATGTACTGTTTAAGAATGAATGGCAGAAAAGTGTTGAAAAATTGCATTATGATTTTCCTGAGGCCGGAATGGTCTGTCCGATGCCAAGTAGTAAAGGTTTGTTTAGTTATTGCGCCAACAATTGGTATTACGGACTATTTAAAGGTGGCTTAAGGTTTAAAGATGTTGAAGATGCAAAAGGATTGATTATGTTTGACCAGAGTCTAGGAAATAACAAATCACTTCTAAAAGAAATACACTTAAAACGCTATTTAACCATAGCCAATAAATCAAATTCCAGTTGTGCGGTAATGGGAGGCGGGCATTTTGTGGCTACAATGAAAAGAATAGTATTAGATAAAGGTAATAATAGTCCAACCAGTATCAAAATCGTTGGTGGTGTAGAAAATTTGTACATTGACAAACCAAACGAGGACTTAGGACTATTAAGGATCGCTACTACCAAATGCTATGTTTACCACATGGGAAATGTTTTTGAAGATTGGATGCTAGATGAGTATAATAAGACCATAAATAAAAATCATAGATTGGAATATTATTCATTTGAAAATTTTTATCCGAACCGTACTCGTTTTTTTGGAAGAAAATTTGGTGTGTTACTTCAAACATTCTTGAAAAAGAATCAAAAATTTAAATTGTTTTTTTTGAACAGATTGGGTTTAGCCTATCAAGATTATTAATTATGTTTCTACAAAAAATCAAAGAGAATATTAGATTAAAATTTTATTTTGATAAGCTGTCAAGAAATAGCTACGATGGTTTCGCTTCCTTAATTATACATGATTTATTTCCAGCGGGTACAGTGCTGCCATTCACACCCTTTTCCTTAAACCCAAATACTATCTTGCACATTATAAACGATATAAATCTGAATAGTCGCAAGAAGGTGTTAGAATTTGGTTCAGGCTTATCAACTATTATAATGGCAAGATATATTAAAGCTAACAATATAACATGTAGTATTTATTCAATTGAAGACAATATTGATTGGGCTCAATTTATTCAGGAGCAATTAATCAAATTTGGCTGTGAAGAAGTAGTTAAAATCTTGGTGAGTCCATTAAAGTCGAATTATGATAACGTTTTATGGTATGATGAATCTTTGATAAATAGCTTTATAAGAGGTCATAGATTTGACGTAGTTGTTGTTGATGGTCCGAGTGCAAAACATGATGAAAAAATTCGCGAAAGTTCACTTTATCAAGTGATTGATAATTTAGATAATAATTTCTTTATTGTTTTGGATGATATTAAACGGAAAGGAGAATCTAAAATTTATGACAACTGGTCACATTTTTTAAAGAAACGTGATATTAGATTCAAGGCTTTGAAATCGCATGGAGATGTTTATGGATATTTTGTTGGTGGCACCAGCTTTAGTGCAAATCCATTAACACACTAATAAATGCCCTAAGATGTATAAAGTATTAATATCCAATACAGAACTACCCTCAAAAACTGTTGGTAGTTGGACCAACAGGCTTACAAAATTAATTAATCACCACCCAACATTTTTTAATTATATTTTATCTCCTTCAAACGCTTTAAATACGTGTGTAAAGTGTAAAAAACGAAGTTTTATTACTTGGTATCCAAGATTAAGACAGGTACAGTTACAGCATTGGGTAGCTAAAGAGTATATCAAGGCTCTTAAGCGAATCATCAAAAAAAACGAAACATGGGCATTGCTAGTCATGGATGATATGCATCTGCTAGAAGCCATAGTTTGGGCAAACAAGCAACATAATTGGCAAGCGAAGATAACTTTTTCCTTTCATGGTTTTGAATTAAATTTAAAACCTGAACTGTTGGCAGGCTTACATCAAATTCTATTTTTATCTAAATTAGCAGAGGCTCAATTTTTAGATACGCATCACAACTACCACCAAAACACCGCTGTCGTGGGAAATGCGGTTGATTCAAAAGTGTTTTATGCACTTGATACGCAAGAAAAAATTCAGCTCAAAAAAAGCCTTGGATATAATGAAAATGATGTAGTATTGCTATGGATGGCCAAAGACCGCCCCAAAAAGGGTTTTTATATTTTTAAGAATTTAGTTGAGCTGTTATGGCAAAAATATCCCCAATTAAAAGTAATAACCATAGGAACTGAGCAAACTCTAAATCATACAAATGCGAAAAAATTAGGGATATTGCCGAATTTACATTTAGCTCAGTATCTCAAAATTTCAAATATTTATACCTTTACAACACAGTATGATGAAGGGTTTGGTCTTTCAATGATTGAAGCTTATAAATGTGGTAATATGGTAGTGGCATCAAAACTAGGCGCCATTCCCGAAGTATTGAAAGACTTACCCAACACTTATCTTATTGATAAATCTTCAAAAATTGAAGATTGGTTTGAATGTTGCAACGATTTAATATCTGAACTCTACAATAATAGAGCTCCAAAAGTTGAAAATAAAATTGATATTTGGGAGTATGATACTTGGGAAGCTAAATTTATGAATGCTATTTATTAACGTTTTTAGAATTTTAAAAAAATGTATAAAAAATATTTAATCGCCGAAATTGCCCAAGCACATAATGGATCGTTCGACAAAGCCATGAGTTATATTAAAGCCTTATCAGATACTGGCGTAGATGCTATTAAATTTCAAATGCACATTGCCGACGCAGAGAGCAGTTTACAAGAACCTTTTAGAATCCCTATGCCGGGTTATGCCAGCCGTATGGACTATTGGCGCGCTATGGAATTTAACATAGCCCAATGGGGCGCGCTTAAAGAACAGTGCGAGGCCCATGGAATGGAATTTTTATGCTCACCGTTTAGCAATATCGCCGTGGATATTTTACAACAGTTGCAGGTGCAGTGTTATAAAGTAGGTTCGGGTGAGGTGAATAATGGGCTTTTACTAGAGCGTTTGTCACGAACTGGCAAACCCATCATACTATCTTCAGGTATGAGCAGCCTGGAAGAATTAGACCATGCAGTTCGTTTTTTACGAGACAAAGACAGCCCAGTATCTGTAATGCAATGCACCACGGCCTATCCAACCCAACCTGAGCAATACGGTCTTAATATGATTAGGGAGTTAAAAGCACGGTATGGAATACCAGTGGGATTTTCAGACCATTCCGCCCACCCTGAAACCTGCTTGGCAGCAGTAGCCTTGGGTGCTGAATTGCTAGAGTTTCATGTGATATTAGACGCACACGATACTTCGGGACCTGATGCATCTTCATCATTGACGGTGGCACAGGTTCGGGATTTGGTAAAGGGTGTCAGAAGGCTAGAGCGCGCGATGGCCAATCCGGTTGATAAAACTAGTGCCACTTCTTTTAAAGATTTAAAGCAGATATTTGAGAAGTCTTTGGCGGTTAATAAACATTTACCCAAAGGGCATGTGCTGGGTTTTGAGGATTTGGAGGCAAAGAAACCCAAAGGTTTTGGTATTGATGCGCGGGATTATAAACGGGTGGTAGGGCATAGGCTTAACAAAGAGTTACGACAGTGGGATTTTTTAACGAAGCATGATATAAGCGATGATGAGATTGCCGCGTCGCTGCGCTGCTCGCAATGACGTACCACCCACCCAAGCCGTCACCCTGAGCACAAGGACAGATCTGCTTTACTATACCACCTTCAACTTAAATGTAACCCTGAGCCTGACTATAGGAAGGCGAAAGGGTCTCCTCGTGATAATGCCGAACTCAACCGAGGAGATTGCCACGCTTGTTCCTCGCTCGCAATGACGTACTACCCATCCAAGCCGTCATGCTGAGACAGACGATAGGAGGTCGTAAGCATCCCCTCATGGCAATGACAACCTTTTGTTAATCAATGCTCTCCATCAAATTCCGGAAATTCCTCAACAATCAGCTCATACAAACCCTTCCATTCAGGATTAAAACCATTGATGAGTGCTATTTTCTTATCACTCTTCCATGACTTGATCTGCTTCTCACGTGCAATAGCATCTCCAATCATTTGAAACGCCTGATAATACAACAATTTATCCAGATTATATCGCGCTGTAAACGACTTCAGATCGTATTTCTCTTTGTGTTGTTGAATTCGTTTAACAATCACAGAAGTCACACCTGTATAAAGGGTAGTGTGATGTTTGTTGGTTAGTATATACACGAATCCGGGTTTCATTAGGTATGCTTTTGAATATAAATATAGTAATTATCAACAAACCAACACCTCAATGCCGTTACCCTAAGCAACACCCCACCCAAGCCGTCACCCTGAGCATGAGGAATGAGTGCGCCGTGCCCCCAACGGAGTTGGTGGGTGAGGGTCTCCTCGTTATGGTGCGGATAAGCATCGAGGAGATTCCTTCGTCGCTCCACTCATCGGAATGACTCCAGTTTTTAGTTGATGATGGCTTTCCTGCGCTCCCTCGCCTGTCCGCCGAAGGCGTGCAATGACGGCTTCTTCATATTAATTTCAAAATTCACTTTTACAAGCCTGATAAAAATTGTAATATTACGCACCAAAAGAAACGTTTAGACGTCATGTCTCAAAGAAATATTTGCGTAGTTATTACCGCACGCCCGTCTTACAGTCGCATTAAAACGGCTTTACAGGCCATTATAGCGCATCCTAAACTCAACTTACAACTGGTGGTGGCAGGTTCTGCTTTGTTGGAGCGTTACGGAAGTGCAGTGGATTATATTGAAGCTGATGGCTTTACCATAAATGCCAAAGTATTTATGGTGCTAGAAGGAGAAAACGCTACAGCCATGGCAAAAACCACTGGACTTGGTGTCATGGAACTGGCCAATACTTTCTACAATTTAAAACCTGATGCTGTGGTTACGATTGCCGACCGATTTGAAACTTTAGCAACCTCTATTGCAGCTTCCTATCAAAACATACCTCTGGTGCATATACAAGGTGGTGAGGTTACAGGTAACATTGATGAAAAAGTAAGGCATGCCAATAGTAAATTAGCAGATATTCATTTGGTGGCTTCGGAAGATGCCAGAGAACGATTAATTAAAATGGGTGAAGATGAAGCAATGGTTTTTAACACCGGTTGTCCGTCCATTGATTTGGCAGCTGCAGTTGTGAAATCATCAACTTTAGATTTTAACCCCATTACCAAATATGGCGGTGTAGGCAAGGCCATTGATTGGAACAAAGGCTATGTAGTAGTGATGCAACATCCTGTAACTACAGAGTATGCCGAAGCCAAAGCGCAAATAGTAGCCACCCTTAAAGCGGTGGATCAATTACAAATACCGGCCTTTTGGTTTTGGCCCAATGTAGATGCCGGTGCCGATGGTACTTCCAAAGGCATTAGAACCTACCGTGAATTGCAACAACCCCATCACATTCATTTTTTTAAAAACATGGTGCCTGAGGACTTTTTAAGTCTGTTGTACAACAGTAAGTGCTTAATTGGCAATAGTAGTGCAGGTATTAGGGAATGTGCTTATTTGGGTATTCCTGTGGTGAATATAGGCAGCAGACAACACCGCCGTAGTAGAGCCGCTAATGTTTTGGATGTTGCCCATAATGTTACTGCCATTACAGATGGGATTAATACCCAGTTACAACGAGGAAGCCGATTGAACTCAGATACCTTGTATGGTGATGGAACGGCAGGAAAAAAGATAGCGACTATTTTGGCTGAGGTGCCTTTGCGCTTTCATAAAACCATCAGTTACTAATGAGAATATTAGGTTTGATACCCATGAGGGCGGGAAGTAAAGGCATTCCTGGTAAGAATAAAAAATTGCTTTGCGGCAAACCATTAATGCAATACACCATTGAAGCAGCTTTGGCATCACAACTATTAACAGATGTGGTTGTTAGCACTGAAGATGCCGAATTAGCAACTTTAGCGACCAAACTAGGAGCTGAAGTACCTTTTATAAGACCAGCCCGATTAGCGGAAGATACGACGCCCAGTATAGATGTGGTGGCACACGCTTTAGAAGCGCTTGATGATTTATATAGAAACTACAATGCGGTTTGCTTGCTGCAAGTGACCACACCTTTCAGAACCGCCGTACATATAGATGCTGCTATTACTCAATTTAAAAATGGCACACACGAAGCTTTGGTGAGTGTGCAAGAAGTACCCCACGTCTACAATCCGCATTGGGTATTTGAAAAGGACAAAAGCGGTATTTTAAGGATTGCTACTGGTGAGGCTACTATTATTAGTCGACGTCAAGATTTGCCTAAAGCTTACATCAGAGACGGTGCTATATATATTACTAAAACACCAACCATTTTATATCGGAAAACACTTTTGGGATCTAATTTAGGTTGCATTGAGCTGTCTGATTATAACAATGTGAATCTTGATACAGAGCTGGATTGGGCGGTTGCAGAAAATCATATTCATAATTTCGATTGATGAAAAAGCACATAGTTGTTGTCATACCTGACGGTGTAAGCGCAAAAAACTACATTTTTAGCCCTTTAATCGAAGAGTTATTGAAATCTTTTACCTTAACAATTTATACATCACTTCCAAAACATTCATTTGAAGAACTTTTTTTGTCATGTGACACTGCTTCATTTAATATCGTCGAATTTCAACCTTTGAAAGAGTCTTTGATAACGCGCATCTTACGCGAATCAACTTCGTATGCAAGAATTAAATTTAATATTAAAATCTCTGGCAATAAATCAATTTATAAATTTTGGAAAAAACCTTCAAAAATAAACGCAAGATGTTTATTAATGTTTTTGGCACAATTCATTGGTACAGTTCTGTCATGCAATTACAAGATATTGTTATTATTTGAAAGGATGATAGCCTCAACTTGGAACATAAGTGCAATAGATAATTTTAAAAAGCAACTCCTTCAATTAAATCCTACGTCAGTTTTTATTTCACATCAGCGTATTCCAAATTTAATGCCTTTGAGTTTAGCTGCAAAAAAATTGAATATCCCTGTGTTTGTCGCCATATTTTCTTGGGATAATATCCCTAAAGCGAGACTCAATGTCAAATATGACAAAATTTTAGTTTGGTCGGATTATATGTCGCAACAGTTACAATTGTTTTATCCAGAAATATTAAAAAAAAATATTTTAATTACTGGAACACCGCAATTTGAACACTATTTTAATGGAAAATTAAAGATAGAACGTCATGATTTTGCTCAAAAATATAAGATAGATGTTAACAAAAAATGGATTCTTTTCAGTGGGGATGATGTTTTAACTTCCCCAAACGATCCTTTGTATTTAGAAGATTTGGCAGTTTTTGTGGCAAATAATTATAACGATGAAGTAGAAATTATTCTACGTAAAGCACCGTCAGATTCTACCAACAGGTTTGATAATGTTGTGAATACTTATTCAGAAATTGTTACCAAAATTGAGCCTGACTGGTGTTTTAATCAAGATTGGTCTCTTTCCTTACCTAACGCCTTTGATTTAACACTTCAATACAATTTAGCGTATCATTGTAAAGCAGTTGTAAATTTAGGTTCTACAATGGCGCTTGACTTTGCCACATTTGATAAACCTTCATTTTATGTGCATTACAATCATTCTACTTCAAATCACTTTGATACGAAGCAAATTTATAGTTATGAGCATTTTAAAAGTATGCATGGACTTAATGCTGTTGAATGGGTAACAAAACCAGAAGATTATAAAAGTTTATTTGAAAAATTACTTACAAAACCTAAAACCTTAGCAAAGGATAAACAAAAATGGTTGGAAAAAATTGCTATGCATCCATTAACTGAAAGTTCAAAACGAATTGCAAAAGCACTCGAATAATGCATATCTGTTATTTATCATCTGAATATCCATTGTGGCAAAATGGTGGTCTTGGTAGTTTTCTGCAAACTATTTCGAGGCAGCTAGTTTTGATGGGGCACCAAGTAACCATTGTAGGTATAGGTAAAACTGATAGTGAAGTTAAAATAGATGATAAAGGTGTTCAAATTTATAGACTAGCTCATCCTAAGTTTCGCTATTTTAAATTTTATCAAAACATAAAATCCATAAACACGAAGTTAAAAATAATTCATAAAAAACATCCAATAGATATTGTCGAATCACCTGAACAAGGTTTGTTTCTAATCAAGAAACTAAAGGAAATTAAATACGTGATAAGATTACATGGTGGACACCATTTTTTTGCTGAAGGTGAAAATCGAGGTGTAAACTTTTGGCAGGGCTTAAAAGAAAAAAGGTCGTTCAAAAAGGCCGATGCCTTTATAGCAGTTTCAAAATATGTTAAAATACAAACATCAAAGTATTTAAGTTTTAATAACAAACCGATTGAAATAATAAATTATCCCATAGATTTGGACTTGTTTAGACCTATGCCCGAGGTTCAATTAGAACCGTATAATATTACTTTCGTTGGAACAGTCTGCGAGAAAAAAGGTGTTAGACAACTTATTGAAGCCATGCCCGCGGTTTTAAAAAGCTTTCCGCAGGTTAAATTAAATATATATGGAAGGGATTGGTTTGATGTTCAGAATAGGTCTTACATTGAGATGCTTAGGTCTAAGTATGCCGAAATAATCGATCAATATGTTACTTTTCATGGTAGTGTACCATTTAAAGACATTCCCAAATGTTATGCTAAGGCACAGATTTGTGTATTTCCATCTCATGTTGAAACCCAAGGTTTAGTTGCACCAGAGGCTATGGCTATGGGTAAACTTGTTGTTTTTACAGAATTAGGTCCCGGCAAAGAAACAATTGAGCATATGGAAACGGGGTTGCTGTGCAATCCGTATGATTCTGAAAGCATTGCAATGCAAATAATTTGGGTATTAAAAAATAAAAAAGAGTCGCTGGTTATAGCTAAAAAGGGAATTAAATTTTCCAAGCAAAAATTTAATTTAGTTCATATTGTAAATAAAAATCTTGACTTTTACAGTTTATTGTTAACCTGATGGTCATCAAATAAAGCTTATGCTAATATATATTAAGTCAGATATAGCTCGATACAAGAAATACGTTAATAAATCGTCTTTGTTGTTAGTGTTAACGCAACAAGGTCTGTGGGCATTGATTATATATCGCGTAAATTCAGCGATATTTCAATCAAAAGCACCTAATTACTTAAAAAAATTACTTTTAGTGTTTGCAGTTATTTCACAAAAATTTGTGGAGGTTATATCTGGCATTTCAATTCCATATGCAGCAAGAATTGGATATGGGTGCTACATCGGCCATTTTGGTTCAATAATAATTAATGCGAATGCCGTGATTGGCAATAACTGTAATATTTCGCAAGGTGTTACCATTGGCGTAAGTGGAAGAGGAGATGAGCGCGGTGTACCCATCATTGGAAATAATGTTTATCTTGGTGCCAATGCTGTGGTTGCGGGAAAAATATCTGTTGGTGACGGTGCAGTTATTGGGGCTAATTCTTTTGTGAATAAAAATGTTGAGGCAAACACGACTGTTTTGGGTGTACCCGCAAAAAAAATAAGTGATAATAATTCTGAGGCTTATTTATGAATCAAAAAGTAAGTAAATTATTGGTTGTATCCTATGCACCTGTTTTTTTAGTTGACGATAAATTCAAAGCTTATCCGCCTTATGTAAATGAGATGGATTTATGGTTTAAAAATGTGAATGAGGTAAAAATTGCTTCACCATTTTGGTATCCTCAAAGGATATTCGTAAAACCTTTTCAGTCTAAAAATATTAGTCGTATTTACCTTCCATTTATTGCTTTCAATAATTTTGGTATAATTTTGAAATCGATATTCGTTTTACCACTAATTGCATTTCAACTATTTAAGGGTATGCTGTGGGCAGAGCATATTCACTTCAGATGCCCAGGTAACATGAGTTTATTTGGTTTACTTGTTCAAATCTTCTTCCCTTTTAAACCAAAATCCACCAAATACGCTGGAAATTGGGATCCCAGTAGTAACCAGCCTTGGAGTTACCGCTTACAACAGGCCATTTTACGCAACCGCTTTTTAACCAGGAATATGCAGGTGTTAGTTTATGGTGCATGGCCTAAAGAGCCCACACATATTTTACCCTTTATATCGGCTACCTTTTATGAGGCCGATCAAGTGCCCTTTCAAATTAGAAATTATCAAAACACTTTAAAAATGGTCTTTGCCGCCAGTCTGGTACCAGGCAAACGACCTCTGCTTACCATTCAAATCATAGAAGCTCTCAACCAAAAGGGTTATAAATCGTTTCTTGATTTGTTTGGCGACGGTCCTTTGATGGATGAGCTGCAGGAATATGTTAGTACCCGCGGTTTGCAAGACCAAATTATGTTTCACGGCAATCAGGACATTCGACTTATCATGGACTATTATAAACAGGCTCATTTTAACATCTTACCATCAAAAAGTGAGGGCTGGCCAAAAGCAGTGGCCGAGGGCATGTTTTTTGGCTGTGTACCCATCGCCACCCCCGTATCTTGCGTGGCTTGGATGTTAGGGGAAGGTAGTCGTGGTATTTTGATTGCGCCCGAGTTGGAGTCGGCTGTGAATTTGATTATTAAATATTTAGAGCAGGAGGATCTAACCGCTAAGGCGAAAGAAGCTCAAGCTTGGTCGGAGCAATATACCTTTGATAGATTAGAAGCAGATATAGAAAAAGTTCTAAAAGGAAATTTTAAATAGTTGTAAAAGTGACCCGTTGCTTTCTTGAGTTGGTGGTGTTAACCCAGAATAGATCCGTACACTACCAACTACTTAGAGGTCGTGGCTACGTCTGGAACAAGCAACCGATATGAGTTAATAGAGAACAGAATAAATCAAAAAATCCAATTACTTTTGCCTTATGCAGGTATTGCAATTAATAGATAGTTTGGAGGCTGGTGGGGCAGAGCGTATGGCCGTAAATCTTGCCAATGCTTTACATGAATCAGGTATTGGGGTAGTGCTGGTGGCGAGCAGGGTAGGTGGTATTTTAGAGTCACAAGTGGATAAAGCGGTACCTTACTATTGTTTGGATAAAAAAAGCACCTTGGATATTAAGGCGTTTATACGTTTGAAGACCATCATTAAAACCCATCAAATCACCATTATTCATGCCCATAGCTCTTCATTCTTTATGGCCTATATTGCGAAATTAAGTTATCCTAAATTGCACTTGATTTGGCATGACCATTATGGCGACAGTGAACATTTGGAGCAGAGGCCGCATAAGATTTTAAAATTTTGTTCAAGACGATTTAATGCTATTATTTCAGTGAATCGAAAATTAGCAGATTGGTCAAAAAATGTTTTAAAACATTCGCAAGTGGATATCTTAACTAATTTTGTAATGGCCAATAAAAACAGCCGACGAATTACTAAATTATATGGTATTACAGGTAAGCGTGTGGTGTGTTTGGCAAATTTACGTCCGCAAAAAGATCACTTCACCTTGATTAAAGCATTTAATGAAGTGGTGCAGGTGTATTCAGAATGGTCACTTCATTTGATAGGTAAGGATTTTAACGATGAATACAGTGCATGTGTTTATAAGTTGATCAACGAGCTAAAACTGGATGATCAAGTGTTTTGTTACGGTAGTTGTGAGGATACTAGTTATATTTTATCTCAGGCTTCTATTGGCGTTTTAAGTTCCAAATCGGAAGGCTTGCCCTTGGCTTTATTAGAATATGGTCTCCATCAGCTACCAGTGGTAACAACAAATGTGGGCGATATACCAACTGTTATAAATCATAAAGAAGAAGGTTTAATAGTGCCACCTAATAATGAAATGGCACTGCGTGAAGCTTTAATGCAAATTATTATCACACCCGAACAAGCGAAAACCTATGCTCTGGACTTCAGTCATAAGGTACGGACCCATTATAGTTCAACGGCTTTTGTAAATCAATTGAACAATCTTTATATGCAATTGAAAGATGCTTAAAACTTTTACCTATACACAATTAATTGTATCGCATTTATTGCTTGGTTTCTTGATGTATAATTTTGAGCCCCTACGTCGCGTCTATTTTTTTATTTTGGTAGGCTATTGGATACTAAGGATTGTTCTCGCTTTGCCTTCTAAAAAAACTTACACGGTACTTTTAGCCTGTTCTTATATGATAGGAGCTGAGGTCTTGCTACGTACCACAGGAGCAACCCTATTTTACGAGATTTCAAAATATACAGTGATATTGTTTATATTAATGGGCATGTTTTTCAATGGGGTTAAAGGTAGTGCCTGGCCTTACTTTTTGTATTTGATTTTATTAGTGCCTTCTGTTTTAGTTGCTAGTGGTAAACTAGGACTCGATTTGAACTTTAGATCTTCAGTTGCATTTGTTTTAAGCGGACCTGTATGTTTAGGTATTTCGGCCTTATATTTTCATGACAGAACTTTAAAGCATCAACAGCTACTAGATGCGCTTGCAAGCATGAGTATGCCTGTAGTATCATTAATGGTGTATTTATTTTTATACAACCCAAATATTAAAGATGTTTTGACAGGTACAGGTTCAAATAGAGCCTTATCAGGGGGTTTTGGCCCTAATCAAACCGCAACTATTTTGGGTCTCGGTATTTTTTGCTTTACTGTTCGCTTTTTTCTAAAGTCACCAAGTCTCTTTTTAAAATTGTTAAATGGGGGCTTACTGGCCTTGATAGCTTTCAGAGGCATAGTAACTTTCAGTCGTGGTGGTATTTTTACTGCCATTTTAATGGTGGGTGCTTTTCTAGTTTTTTTATATGGAAGAAGTTCTTATAAAGTGCAACAACGCTTAATTGGCACCTCAATACTGTTTGTTATGCTTGGTTTAGCAACATGGTTCAGTAGTGCCAATCAAACTGATGGTCTAATTGAGAGACGTTATGCCAATGAAGATGCAGCAGGCAGAGAAAAGGATGATATTTCAACGGGTAGAGTAGACCTATTTATTGGAGAATTAGATGGTTTTTTTAGTAATCCTTTTTTTGGAGTAGGTGCTAATGGGATGAAGCAAGAGAGGTTAGACGAATTCGGTAAAATAATTGCCTCACATAACGAAATAAGTAGGCTATTATCTGAACATGGTATATTTGGTTTAATTGTCTTATTGATTTTAATTTTTGCTCCACTTTCATATAGATCGCACCAAAAAAGTAGTATTTATTTTTATGCTTTCTTTTTTTTCTGGTTTGCAACTATTAACCATTCAGCAATGCGTTTGGCCGCACCCGGGTTTATTTACGCTTTAGCACTTATACGTATAAAATATGAAAAACCTCCTCTACGTAGGCAACTGCCTCAACCACCAGCATAGCAATCCGCCTGCCATGCTACAGTTGGGCGCCCAACTGGAAGCGGAAGGTTATCGGGTGCACTATACCTCGTCGCAACCCCGCCAAGTACTCCGGATGCTGGATATGCTGTGGACGGTTATTAAATGCCGCCGTCAAACGGATGTGGTGTTGCTGGATACTTATGGAACGCTTAATTTTTATTATGCCGTGTTAGTGGGTGTGCTTTGCCGTGTGTTGCGATTGCCGTATATCCCTATTTTGCACGGTGGTACTTTGCCCGAGCGCTTGGAGAAGAGTCCTCGTAAAAGTGCCCTTGTATTTAAACATGCCAAATTACTGGTATCGCCATCGCTGTACTTAATGGAAGCTTTTAAACAATATGGTTATCACAACCTACGCTTTATTCCCAACACCATAGCAATTGACAACTATCCCATGGTACCCAAAAGATATGAGTCGATAAGGTTGCTTTGGGTACGCTCCTTTTCTAAGATTTACAACCCCTGTATGGCGGTGTATCTGCTTAAACAGCTGCAAAACCAAGGGCATAAGGCAACGCTTACGATGGTAGGTCCAGATTCCGATGGGAGTTTAAAAACAGTGAAAGCCTTAGCTGCTAAACTTAAAGTGAAAATTAACTTTACGGGTAAGCTCTGCAAACCTGAGTGGATTGCCCTGGCTAAAGAGCATAACATTTTTATCAATACCACCAATTTTGATAATATGCCCGTGAGTGTGATTGAAGCCATGGCATTAGGCTTACCAGTGGTAAGTACCAAGGTAGGCGGTATGCCGTATTTGATTGAGGATGGCGTAGATGGGGTTTTGGTACCATTGAATGATGTATCTGCTATGGCAGAGGCGATACTGCGCTTGCAGTCTAATGCTGACTTGGCAAATGCTATAGCCGTTAGAGCAAGAGTGAAGGCTGAAGGGTTTGATTGGAGTGTTGTTAGGAAACAGTGGCTGGAGTTTTTGAGTTTTTGAGTCTATGAGTTAGTGAGTTTGTTTGCCGCATCGCTTTGTTTTAGGTTAGTGAGTCTATGAGTTTGTTAGTGGTGAGAGGTGAGAAAACTGTTCATCCCTTATATAGGTTGACCGTTTAAAGTCATTTTATATGAAAGCTAACCTTTAAAGAGAATAAAGGACTCAGCAGGGTGAGGTTCCTTCCTCCTTCGGCGGACAGGCGCTTCGCTTCGGAAATCGAAGATTCGGCAGAGCCAATAAAAAAAGAAAGAAAACAAAGTCTTTTTAAAGTACTAACAGTTCCCTTCCCTTTGGGAAGAGCCTGCCCGCCGAAGGAGGGGTTAGGGATGGGATAAAAGGTTGTTTTCGGATTGCTTCTCGATACAATTTTACTCTTCAAGATGCGTAAAATCACTCGAAGTGACGAAGAATTTACAGTTTAATCTAACAACCGTCAGTTCGAGTGAAATTTAGAGTGCAGTGAAACGGAACTGTAAATTTTGTATCGAGAACCGTTTCTAAGCCTGCTTCTCGATACAATTTTACTCCGCATGCTTCGTAAAATCACTCGAAGTGACGGAAATAAGCGCAATTGAGTTTTGCATTTGGCATTTTGCATTTGGCATTTGGCATTTGGCATTTGGCAT
>NZ_DAISXK010000001.1:97932-110266 GCF_036825875.1 Paucihalobacter sp.
GAATTATTTCAATAACCTACGGTTTCAATAGGGAATTACTTTTTTTTATTCTGCAAATGCGTTATATTCGCCCCCATATATGGAATATAATCAGTTAGAACAATATTTAAACCTTACAATTGAAGCGTCTATCAAGGCTGGTGCCGCGATTATGGAGGTGTATGGTAGTGCTTTCAAGGTGCAATATAAGGTAGATGAATCGCCATTAACGGAAGCTGATCAGCGGGCGAATGCCGTGATTATGCAGTTTTTGGAAACTACCCAGGTGCCTATTATCAGCGAAGAGAATAAAGCGATTCCATATGACGTGCGGAAGACTTGGACCCAATGTTGGATGGTAGATCCGTTGGATGGCACCAAAGAATTTGTTAAACGCAATGGTGAGTTTACCGTGAACATTGCCTTGATTGATGAAGGAGTGCCGGTTTTAGGCGTGATTTATGTCCCTGTGACGCAGGTACTATATTTTGCCATTTCTTCACAACAAAAGGCTTTTAAGATAAAATTAGAGAATACAGATTTATCGGTGCAAGACATCCGTTCCCAAGCCATTCAATTAAAATCGGGAGCTGATATTAGCAAGGTCAGAGTGGTGGGTAGTCGTTCGCATATGAATACAGATACTTCCAATTTTCTAAAGCGTTTGCAAGAGGTTACTAGTGTATCGCTAGAAATGGTATCGGTTGGTAGTTCCTTAAAATTTTGCTTACTGGCAGAAGGTGCGGCGGATATTTATCCACGGTTTGCACCCACCATGGAATGGGATACTGCTGCTGGTCAAGCTATTTGCAGTGCCCTTGATATTTCGGTAGTACAAGAAAGCAGCGGTGTGACCCTAAGATATAATAAAGCAGATTTGTTAAATCCGTATTTTATAGCAGCGCATGAGCGGTACCTCCCATAAACGACACTTATTAAAAGCGGTGAGTTGGCGCGTGGTGGGAACAATTGATACCATGTTGCTGGCCTGGCTTATTTCCGGGAATCCCCTCACGGGGTTTAAAATAGGGGTGGCTGAGGTGCTTACCAAAATAGGTTTGTATTATTTACACGAGCGCGTATGGTTTAAAGCAGACCTGTCCAAAATTTCTTGGTTGAACTCGAGTAACTATAGGCATATTGCCAAAACGATAACTTGGCGCGTGGTGGGAACGATTGATACCATGCTCTTGGCTTGGTTAATATCGGGAGATCCGATAATAGGCCTCAAGGTTGGTTTAGCGGAAGTGCTTACCAAAATGATTTTGTATTATTTGCACGAACGTTTGTGGTATCGTATTAACTTTGGACTTGATAAAAGAGAACCATCATGAGTAAAAACATTATACCGCACGAATTTAGTTTGAGCAAGGCAGCCCGCAATACCCGCAATGGACATCCTTCTTTTGTACTTTGGTTTACAGGACTTTCAGGTTCTGGCAAATCTACTATTGCCAATGTGGTGGAGCAAGCGCTGTTCGCAGCCAACTATCACATTTATGTGTTGGATGGTGATGGTCTCCGTAACGGACTTAATGCTGGTTTGGGTTTTAATGAAGCAGACCGCAGTGAAAACTTACGGCGCACTGCTGAAGTGGCCAAGCTTTTTGTGGATGCGGGCATGATTACCTTGGCATCCTTTATTTCACCTTTGAAAAAAGACCGCGAAAACATCAAAGCCATTATTGGTGCCGAGCAGTTTTATGAAATATTTGTGGATACACCTTTGGAAATTTGCGAACAACGCGATGTGAAAGGTTTGTATAAAAAAGCACGGGCAGGTGAGATTTTAAATTTCACGGCCATTAATGCGCCTTATGAAGTACCTGAGCACCCAGACCTCATCTTAAAAACAACCGATTTAAGCCTAGAAGCAACTGTTGAAAAAGTTGTTGCTTTTGTGGAACAAATCATTACAAAACAGCAACATGCGTAAATACTATCTTAACTATTTAAACGAATTAGAGTCCGAAGCGATGTACATCCTTCGCGAAGTTTGGGCACAGTTTCAAAACCCAGTGATTCTATTTTCTGGCGGAAAAGACTCCATTGTGGTCACCCACTTGGCGCGAAAGGCTTTTTATCCTTCTAAAATTCCGTTTCCTTTAATGCATATAGATACTGGGCATAACTTCCCAGAGACGATTGCGTTTAGAGACCAGTTGATTAAGGACTTGGGATTGGAACTTTTGGTAGGTTCGGTTCAAAGTTCGATAGATACAGGCAGAGTCGCTGAGGAGCGTGGCAAAAACGCCACTCGAAATGCCTTGCAAACCACTACCTTGTTGGATGCTATAGAATCGCATAAAGTAGATTGTGCCATTGGCGGCGGTCGACGGGATGAGGAAAAGGCCCGCGCGAAAGAACGCTTTTTTTCGCATCGGGATGATTTCGGTCAGTGGGACCCTAAAAACCAACGGGCGGAATTGTGGAATTTGCTAAACGGAAAATATTTTGAAGGCGAGCATTTTAGAGCTTTTCCCATTAGCAATTGGACGGAGATGGATATATGGAATTATATTTTAAGAGAACAAATCAGTATTCCAAGTTTGTATTTTGCCCATGAACGCGAGGTAGTTTGGCGCAGTGATTCGTGGATTCCTGTATCCGAGCATACCAAGTTAGAACCTGAGGAACGCGTTGAAATCAAAAAAATCCGCTTTAGAACCCTTGGTGATATTACTATTACTGGTGGTATAGAATCTGATGCTGATTCTTTGGAAAAGATTGTGGCTGAAGTAGCGGCCATGAAGCAAACCGAACGTGGGAATCGCAGCGACGACAAGCGCTCTGAAACCGCTATGGAAGACCGTAAGCGCAGCGGTTATTTTTAATTTTAAACATCCTATATGAGCATGATAGATAACAATCAATTATTACGTTTTACCACTGCCGGAAGTGTGGATGATGGCAAGAGTACCTTAATAGGTCGACTATTGTACGACACTAAGTCTATTTTCGAAGACCAACTTGCCTCGGTGGAAGCCACAAGTGTGCGCAAAGGTCATGAAGGTGTGGATTTGGCGATGTTTACCGACGGACTACGTGACGAGCGTGAGCAAGGCATTACCATAGATGTGGCTTACCGCTATTTTACTACTCCCAAGCGCAAATTTATAATTGCAGATACCCCAGGACATATTCAGTATACCCGCAATATGGTAACGGGAGCTTCCACTGCCAATGCCGCTATTATTTTGGTGGATGCGCGCCATGGTGTGATGGAGCAAACCAAACGCCATGCGTTTATAGCCTCCTTATTGCAGATTCCGCATATCATAGTATGTATTAATAAAATGGATTTAGTGGATTTTTCTCAGGATACTTATGACACTATTGTGAGTCAGTTTGAAGAGTTCTCCTCTAAACTGTACATGAAAGATGTGCGTTTTATCCCTATCTCAGCTTTATTAGGGGATAATGTGGTGAACCGTTCTGGCACAATGGACTGGTACCAAGGCGCACCTTTGCTAAATGTTTTAGAAACCCTTCATATTAGCAGCGATATCAACAAAATCGATGCGCGTTTTCCGGTGCAAACTGTCTTACGTCCTCAACATTCCGAATTTATAGATTACCGTGGTTATGCCGGTAGAATCGCCAGTGGCATTTACCGTGTAGGGGATGAGGTTGTGGTATTACCTTCTGGTTTTTCGTCTAAAATAAAAAGTATCAATGCAGGTTTTGAAACTTTGGAAGAAGCCTTTGCACCAATGTCGGTTGCACTTACTTTAGAAGACGATATCGATGTAAGCCGTGGCGATATGATTGTAAAACCTAACAACCAACCAAAACTACAGCAGGAGTTTGATGTGATGCTGTGCTGGTTGCACAACCAACCCGCTAAACCAAGAGGAAAATACCTGATTAAACACACCAGCAACGAGCAGAAGGTGATGATCAAGCAAGTGGTTTACAAAATCGATATCAATACCTATAATCGCATCATCGAAGATGAGGTTTTGACCATGAATACCATTGCACGCGTGACTTTGCGATGCTCAAACCGTTTGATGCTGGATGATTATAAGTCTAATCGTATTACTGGGAGTCTGATTTTGATTGATGAAGCGAGTAACGATACAGTTGCGGCGGGGATGGTAGTGTAGCGTAGTTTGGCGTAATGAGTTGTGAGTAATGAGTTTTGAGTTTTGAGTTATGGTTTGTAGAGTACTAAATAAGATTGACCACTTAAAAACAATTTATATAAAAGCTAACCTTTAAAGAGAATAAAGGAATCAATAGGATGAGATTCCTTCCTCCTTCGGCGGACGGGCGCTGCGCTTCGGAAATCGAAGATTCTACAGAGCCATTTACAAAAGGAAGGTAAGAATTCGCACTAAGATAACTAAAAAACAACCCCCACAGTGTTTGTCACGCCGACAGAGCGAGGCACGAGCGACGAGGTGTCGCATCAGAGTAAGCAGGTATTGTATTTGGTTTAGTGCATGCCGGATTATTAAGATTTTAATGGACTCAGCAGGATGAGATTCCTCCTTCGTCGGAAATAGAAGATTCTACAGAGCCATTGACAAAAAGCAAGGCAAGAATTCGCACCACGACAGCAACGAAATAACCCCTACAGTGTTTGTCACGCTCCTCCTACATCGGACACTCTACAGAGCGACAACCGTAAACCGAAAACCTCATTCCAGCGCGTAGTTTTTTAGGCAGGGAATTAGGAACATGCTCACCCCAACCTCTCCATCAACTCAAACCAACGCGCTTCCTTAGCCTCCAATTGCGACTGCAGCTGCTGTAACTGCTCCGAAAACTTGGCAATTTGTTCGGGCTTGAGTTCTGGGTCGAGAAACTTCGCTTCTAATTGCTGCTTGTCCAGCTCCAACGAACGAATTTTGCTTTCTAAATTCTTGAATTCCTTTTGTTCGTTATAGCTTAATTTTTGGGCTTGATTTTCCTTTTGGTTTTGTTCTATTTCAATCTTACTATTGGCGGTTTTAGCGGTTGTTTTATCGACGGACGATGCAGCATCTAAACTGTTGTTATAGTCACGGTAATCGGAATAATTTCCTGGGAAATCACTGACCTTTCCTTCGCCTTCAAACACCAATAAGTGGTCGACAATTTTATCCATAAAATAACGGTCGTGTGATACCACTACCAGACATCCTGGGAAATCTAAAAGGAATTCTTCCAGAACGTTCAAGGTAACAATATCCAAGTCGTTGGTAGGCTCATCCAGAATTAAAAAGTTGGGGTTTTGTATGAGTACAGTGCATAAATACAAGCGTTTGCGTTCGCCGCCACTTAGTTTTTCTACAAAGTCGTATTGCTTTTTACGGTCGAATAAAAAGCGTTCTAACAATTGTTGAGCGCTAATTTGACGACCTTTTGCCAAAGGAATGTATTCGCCATACTCGCGAATCACTTCAATAACCTTTTGACCTGGTTTGATGACAATGCCATCTTGTGTGTAGAATCCAAACTGTACGGTTTCTCCAATAACCACTTTACCCATGTCGGGTTGCAGCGTTTGAGTGAGGAGTTTTAGAAAGGTCGTTTTACCAGTACCGTTTTTTCCAATAATGCCAATGCGTTCGCCTTTTTTAAAAACGTATTCAAAACCTTTTAAAATGGTAATGTCCTCAAAACTTTTAGATACTTTATGAAACTCTACAATCTTGCTTCCCAAGCGTTGCATTTGTAGTTCAAGCTGTATCACATGATCTTTGCGACGCTGACTGGCGCGTTCTTTAATGCTGTGAAAATCGTCGATGCGCGATTTTGATTTGGTAGTTCGGGCTTTGGGTTGGCGACGCATCCAGTTGAGTTCTTTTTTAAAGAGTTGCTGCGCTTTGCCGGTTTCGGTTTCCCAAACCGCCATACGTTCTTCTTTCTTTTCTAAGTAATACGAATAATTGCCTTTGTAGCTAAACATCTGCCCTTCGTCTAACTCGATGATTTCATTACAAACCCGTTCTAGAAAATAACGGTCGTGGGTCACCATAAATAAGGTCATATCGGTTTGTGCAAAATACTGTTCTAGCCATTCAATCATCTCCAAGTCGAGGTGGTTGGTAGGTTCATCTAAAATCAGCAAATCCGGCTTGGACAATAGTGCCTTAGCCATAGCGAGACGTTTTTTTTGTCCGCCACTTAAGTTGCCAACGATTTGATGTACGTCTTCCAACTTTAAACGGGTAAGTAATTGTTTGTATTCTGTTTCAAACTCCCACGCGTTATGGCGTTCCATTGCTTCAAAGGCTTTCTGGTAGGCATCGGCATCATCGGTGTTTTGGAGGGCGTGTTCGTAATCGGCAATCACTTTAAGAATGGGCATATCGCCTTGCAAAATGCTTTCTTCTATGCTAAGTTCTGGGTCTAAAACGGGCTCTTGTTCTAGTACTGCCATGCGCAATCCGTTGCGGGTGACGATTTCGCCTGTATCAGGGGTATCCTTTCCAATGATAATATTGAGGATGGTGGTTTTCCCACTGCCATTTTTAGCCACAAAAGCTATTTTTTGGTTTTGGTGGATACTAAATGATAGGTTTTCGAAGAGTACTACCTCACCGAAGGATTTTGATATTTGCGATGCGCTTAACAGATGCATGGGCTATTTTTTTTGCAAATAACGTGAATAACCAAAAAACAAACGAATAGTTTTGATATTGAAAGTGATGTTCTATATTTGTGATGAAACAAATTTTGCTATATGAAACGGATCTATGCCGTGTTGTTATTGGTCTTGCTCCTTATTGGAACCTCCTGTATTCCACAAAAAGATTTATTGTATTTGCAACATAAAGAAGGCGCCACCGATAGTATTGCACAATTTACCGAGGTACAAAAGCCTTACAGAGTTCAAATCAATGATATTTTGAATGTGCAGGTCAAATCGGTAGATCAAGATGCCGTTAATATTCTCAACCCTTCCGGTGATGCCAATTTGAATGCCAGTAGTCAAGAGCGCGCTTATTTTGATGGGTTTACGGTAGACTTACATGGAAATATCCGTATTCCTGTATTGGGAAAAATCAATGTGCTGGGTTATACGGTCGAAGAAATTCAAAATAAGATAGAAACACAACTTTTAGAACAAGAGTTTAAAGAAACCGCTCGCATATTTGTTACAGTTAAATTAGCAGGCTTACGCTATGTAGCCACTGGTGAAGTCGGTAGCCCAGGAACCAATGTGATGTTTCAGGATCGGGTGAATATTTTGGAGGCACTGGCTAATGTTGGTGATATTTCCATAACAGGCAACAGAAAAGATGTATTGGTTATCAGACAGTACCCACAAGGACAGCAAATTCATCATTTGGACCTGACAGATATTGCGGTAATGCAGTCGCCGTATTATTACATACAACCCAATGACATGATTTATGTAAAACCTTTAAAGCAGAAGTCATGGGGAACAGGAACTACGGGACGTGAAACCTTTACTACTATTGCATCTATTATTGGTTTACTTGCGACCACAACTATTATATTAACCAGACTATAAGGTATTTTGATAGACTACGATCAGGACACAGAATCAGGAGAACAAGGCAGAGTAGGCTTTGACTTTAGAGGCTTTTTATTTAAGGCACTAAACTGGTGGCGACTTATAGTGTTCTGTGTAGGTGTTGCCTTGGTTATCGCCTATTTTATAAATGTCCGCAAACAAAGTATCTATAAACTTGAGTCATTGATTTCAGTTGAGAACGACACCAATCCATTTTTTACCGCTAATACTTCCATTTCATTTAATTGGGGTGGTGTTTCAGGGAAGGTAGGCAAGGTTATGACCTCTATTAAAACTCGAAATCACAATGAGTTGGTGGTAGATTCGTTGCAATATTATATGAACTATTTGCAACAGGGCAAATATTATATGATGGATGTTTATACTGCGGCACCATTTACTGTAACTATTGATAAAAATAAGGGACAGTTATTAGGTACTCCGATAAGTATCACCTTTGTAAGTGATGACTCCTATGAAATATCAGTTGAATTTTCTGGCAGCACCGCTGGATTGCAACGCTACTCCGATAAATATAAGTTCGCCACCAAGATTACACCAGGTCTTTTTAAGCAAACTTTTAAGCTTGGCGAGTCCGTTAGATTACCTTTTTTTAGCGGAACTATCGAGGTCAGAGAGGGTAGTGTGATCAAAAAAGGAGATGTTTACTTTATTCAGTTTTTGAATTTTGACAGTGTAGTGAATAGTTACAAAAATAGCATTAATATTCAGGCACCTTCAAAAAGTGTCGCTTCTGTATTGGAATTATCTTTAACAGGTACTAACAAATCTAAAATTGTGGATTACCTAAATGCCACTTCGGCTATATTGAGTAGAACGGAGTTAGAGCGCAAAAACTTATATGCTACTAATACCATCAGATTTATTGACAGCAGTTTAAATACAGCCGATGCCGATGTGCGACGCGCTACGGAAATGATGAATCAGTTCCGGCAAAAAAATAAGGTGTTTGATGTTACCGAAGAAATGGTGGCCACCAACGAGAAATTAAAACTGTTGGATACGGAGCGAGAATTAGAAAATTCGAAGCTTAAATATTTAAACAGTCTTGAAAATTATTTGCGTACCAAAACAGATTACACCCAAATAGCAGCACCAACTTCGGTTGGTATTCAAGAAGGCAATATTGTTAGCAGCGTTGGGAAAATTACCGCTTTGGCCATTGAACGCCAAAACTTGGAATACACTACCAAAGAGGAATCAGTTTTGTTTAAAGAATTAGACCGCCGTATCGATTCAGAGAAAAATGTTTTATTAGAAACCATTCAGGCAACAAAATCAACTATCAACGGTCAATTAACCAATATAGCTCAGCGCATTGTACGCTTAGAATCTGAATTAAGCAGTTTACCTGAAGACCAACAAGAATTTTTAAAGATAGAACGCACCTTAAGTATGAGCCAGGAAGCCTATGACGTTTACCTTTCTAAAAGGGGAGAAGCCGCCATAGTGAAGGCTGCCAATGTTTCGGATATTGTGGTAATTGACGAGGCTAAGGATATTGGCAATGGGCCTATAGGACCCAAAAAATCCTTAAACTATATGATGGCTCTGATGGTTGGATTCTTTTCACCTATGTTTTTGATATTTGTGATTTATCTGCTCGACAACACTATTCACGGTTCAGATGAGGTGGAAAAACTTTCTAAAATTCCAATTCTCGGCTTGATAGGTAAATACTATTACAAAAATAATTTAGTAGTTTCTGAAAAGCCGAAATCAGCAGTAGCGGAGTCATTTAGAGCTATCAGATCGAGTTTGCAGTTTATTTACAAACAGCAAACGCATGAAAAAGGGCGCACTTTGATGGTGACTTCATCGGTAAGTGGTGAAGGCAAAACCTTCTGCTCTATTAACATGGCTACAGTATACGCGCTTTCTGGAAAAAAAACCATCTTACTGGGTATGGACTTGCGCAAGCCTAAGATTTTCGGGGATTTTAATATTGATAATGAAAAGGGTATCGTTAATTATTTAATAGGTGATGCTAGCCTAGAAGAAGTGACACACCACAGCCATATTGATAATTTAGATGTGATTCCTTCGGGACCCATACCGCCCAATCCGTCGGAGTTGTTAATGAGTGATACCTTTAAAAACTTGATAAGCAATTTGCGGGAACAGTATGATATCATTGTTCTTGACACACCGCCTCTAGGGTTGGTAACTGATGCTTTGGAACTGTCTAATTATGCCGATGCCAGTTTGTTTATCGTGCGTTTGGACTATACTAAAAAGGGTATGTTGTCCTTGGTAAATGCCAAATACCGCGCAGGTGAGTTGAAAAATATTTATTATATACTCAACTTCTACAAACACAAAACCAATCACAATTACGGTTATGGCTACGGTTATGGCTACGGTTATGGCTATGGTTACGGAGTTTATGGCAATGCTTATCATGAACGCGATAAAAACACCTTGTGGTCCAAAGTAAAACGCTTATACCGCCGCTTATAAATATCTAGTGATGACCCAACAGCAATTATTGCTCAAGCGCTTTTTCGACCTCCTGCTTGCGTTGTTGCTCTTTATACCAGTAGTTATACTTACTTTGCCTTTATTGCTGTTAAGTGCTTTGGATACCAAGAGTAATGGTCTTTTTATGCAAGAACGTATAGGCCAATATGGTAAAACTTTCCAAATGCTAAAATTGCGTACCTTAAAACCAGGGCAACATGTGTTAGGACAGCTAGATGCCAGTGCCAGCGCCTATGGAAAATGGTTACGCCGTCATAAATTAGATGAGTTGCCACAGCTGTGGCACGTCCTCACAGGTGCCATGAGTTTTGTTGGTCCTAGACCCGATGTAGCAGGTTATGCCGATATGCTAGAAGGGGATGATCGTATTATTTTAACTATAAAACCAGGAATTACGGGTCCAGCAACACTTAAATACAAAGAGGAAGAATGTTTGTTAGCTATGCAGCCTGACGCAGAACTTTACAATAGAACGGTTATTTGGCCAGATAAGGTGGAAATCAACAAAAAATACGCGAATAATTGGAGTTTTTACTTAGATTTGAAGCTCATAATAAAATCCATAATATAAACACATGCAAAGCAGTAGAGATAAAATCGCCATCATTGGTTTGGGGTACGTAGGATTGCCATTAGCCGTTGAATTTGCTAAAAAATATCCTGTAGTAGGATTCGACATCAATACCAAGCGCATAACCGAACTTAAAAAGGGTAAAGATCATACGCTTGAAGTAGCATCGGATGATTTAAATTCTGTTTTGTGTGAAGATTTAAGCGCAAACGGCCTTTTGGTAAGTGATATGACCGACGCCATGGCGGATTGTAATATTTTTATAGTGACTGTACCGACACCAACTGATGCTTTAAACAAGCCAGTATTTACGCCGCTTATCAAGGCTAGTGAATCGGTTGGCAGTGTCTTAAAACACGGTGATATTGTTATTTACGAATCCACTGTTTATCCTGGAGCAACCGAAGAGGTTTGTGTGCCTATTCTAGCACAAGTGAGCGGATTGAAATACAACAGTGAATTTTTTGCAGGTTATTCGCCAGAGCGTATTAACCCAGGTGACAAAGAACATACTGTTACTAAAATACTTAAGGTAACTTCTGGTTCTACACCTGAGATTGCCACACGGGTAGATGAATTATATAAAACTGTTATTACTGCAGGTACGCATTTGGCACCGTCTATTAAAGTTGCTGAAGCTGCTAAGGTAATTGAAAATTCACAACGTGATATCAATATTGCTTTTGTAAATGAATTGTCTAAAATATTTAGGATACTAGATATAGATACCGAAGCGGTATTAGCAGCAGCAGGCACCAAATGGAACTTTTTACATTTCAAACCGGGCTTGGTAGGTGGGCATTGTATAGGGGTTGATCCTTATTATCTGGCACAAAAAGCCATAGAAAGCGGCTATAATCCGGAAATTATTTTAGCTGGAAGAAAGATGAATGACAGTATGGGTAGCTATGTAGCGACAGAAACCGTGAAAATGATGATTAATGAAGGCGCTACTATTAAAGGGTCGAAAGCCTTGATTTTGGGTATTACATTTAAGGAAAACTGTCCGGACATTCGCAATTCACGTGTGATTGATATTATCCGTGAACTAGAGAGTTATCATGTTGGGGTTGATGTTTATGATCCGTGGGCTGACACTGAAGAAGTGAACTATGAATACAAGCTTGAATTAAAAACAAGTTTAAACCAATTGGGTAATAATTATAATGCCATTATATTGGCCGTATCGCATCAGCAGTTTTTAACCCTAGACTTAAACGCTTTAAAAGCTGAGAACGCTGTGGTGTTTGATGTGAAGTCGCTGTATCCGAAGGAATCGGTGAATGCGAGGTTGTAAGGGCGGATTTACGATATACGATATACGATATAAGAAGTTAGAAGTACGATATTCGAAGTTAGAGGTACGATATACGAAGTAAGAATTATATATGTAAATTTAGATAGTGAACACTGGACATTGAATATTGAACATTGAACCTATATAGATTATCCGAATTAAGTTCCCTCCGTCACCCTTTAGAGCAAGGGGCAAAGCGGAGGGAACGGAAGTATTGATGAGGCTGAATTTAAGTTGTGAGTAGTGGTGAAAAGACAGAGGACGGAAGACGGATGTACGATTTACGATATACGATATACGAAGTAAGAATTATATATGTAAATTTAGATAGTGAACACCGAACATTGAATATTGAACCTATAGTGATTATCCGAATCAAGTTCCCTCCCTCACCCTTTAGGGTAAGGCGCAAAGCGGAGGGAACACGTATATGAGGACGGAACAGAGAGAAGAGAGAAGAGAAAATTGTACGTCCCTGATATAGGTTGACCACCTAAAGTCAATTTATATG